>JBBRJI010000333.1:0-6583 GCA_038219625.1 Pirellulales bacterium
GATCGGGGGTGTTCCAGGGGGAATCTCAACCGTAACTGAAAACATTTTCTGTTTTGTCGACAATCCCTTCAGTTCGCTGATCGTAACTTGAAGTGATTCTTGAGCCGAATCTGGTGTGACTTTACCAAGCTTGATCTGGACGGCATCGGGTTCATCGGTTTTGACCGCCAAAACGAAACTCTTTTTCAATCCTTCTGAGGATTTCGCTGAACCGAGGGAAAAAGTATTCCGTTCTTCATTGTAATCGGGCCCTGCAACCACCCGTATCGGCGAAACACATCTGCCTTGAATCGGGAAATTGATTTGACCTTCCTTGCTCTCTTCTTTCTCGGACTTCTTGAAAAAAACCATGTTGCCAGAAAGCGATCCAGCCGGCAGACCTCGCTTCAAGCGGATCGTGAAGTCCAAGTAATAACGAGCATCGGAATACGCCGGAATTTCGCCTATCTCCAGTTTCTTTGGACTCCCCAATTCGCAATTAACCTTTGAGGCCTGCTGCAAATCCGACCATCTAGCATTCGTAATCTCAAGTGGCACCTCTTCAAAACTGTAAAGTCTCCCCTTTTGCTCGCTTTCCCCTGCTGCAAGGAAGTCCCGGAAATCGGCCATCGGCGGATCGAACACGTGTGCTTGGCCAATCTTCCCCTTGATGGTCAACTTGATTTCTTCTTGATCGACAGCACTCGTGGCTATGGTTGCGGTTTGGGCGAAATCCGTCATGCTGCCTTCAGCCAGCCATACCAATTCAACCTGCGTTTGCTCCCCTGCCTTAAGCGTCGTCGCGTCAAGTTTGCCGACCGTGCACTTGCAGGTTGCCGATTTGTAAACCACTTCGACCGGCGTTTCACCAATATTCTTGAATACGAAACTGTGTGAACGCTTGGTTCCCAATCTCATCGTTCCGAAATCAAGCTCCGTTCCACCAATCACCTCGATTTTTCCAGGTTTCTGGTTAGAAGCCTTGGCTTTTTGAATGGCCTCATCCATGTCTTCAACCGAGCCCATGATGTTTTTTATATTGGCTGTACGCTTCTGGAATTGAGAAACTGCGATCCCGTATCCAATTCCGATACACGCGACGATCAAGGCTAATGTTCGCATTTTTTGGACTCAAGCAAACCGGAAACCGGCAGCAATAGGGCAATGGGGGGGGAACTTAAGGCGAGCGGCAGGTTGAAAACCACCAGGTGCATCTACCCTCTTCGGCCCTTCATGCCGACTCTCCCAAAGGGAGAGTTACTTCACCCTCCCTCCGGGAGGGTCGAGCGAAGCGAGGGGAGGGTAGAACTTAGTCTGCCGCTCGCCTTATGGTAGCAAGGAGACAGGGTTGTGCCAGCCAAAAACTGCCAGCCAAAAACAAGGCCTCTCCAAGCTATCGAACGTTTGTACGCAACCATCGCAAGATGGGTTCGCCTTTGGCATAATCCGGCTGTCGAACTATTCTCGCATTTCCCTCGAGCGGAGCGGCAATAGCCTCCCAATGAGTAGGGAAAAAGACGACTACCGCCGATAGTTTCCGATCCGAGTGCGTTGTTTTCCTGTCAATATCCTCGGCTTTGTTCCAGTGCAGTCTTGCTTCGTGGGCTTCACCACACCACGCAGCTCCGACCGCCGCTTGCAATTGTGTTTGGGCGGAATTTGGGTAGAGCTCCGCGGCTTTCAGAAAATACCGGTAAGCTAGTTTCCTTTTTTCAAAGTTGGAGGCTTTCCCATGACTTCCGGCGGGCTCAGCGTCGGCCAATATCGCATACCATCTGCCGCATTCCGTGAACGGCATCCACTGGTTTGGGTCCCTGCTGATATACTCCGCGCAACTGGCTTCAAATACTTCAACAAGCTTTTCGCGTGTTGCCCGGGACAGATCGTTTCGGCGAAGCATCTCAACGCATCGATTCGCGGCTAATCGCGGCAATTCTGGATCGAATGGGTCCACCTTTTCGAGTTCAAGCCATTGTCTGGGCTCTTGGCCAGCCGCAGAACTGTCCGAAATTGCACTTACAACCGCAGGGGAACCCAAAACAGGCAAACACATCGTTCTTGCAAAGTCTGCCAGTATCAGAATTACGAACAGAAGTCCCAACAGGGGATAAAGCCGAAAACGCTCCTTCACGCCTCGATCGTCACTTCCCCCCCGCACCGTTGCTATCCCAAAAGCGAGTCCGACCAAGACACAAACACTGTTCATCAAACCGGGCTGCATCCAGCCGCCTGACGCAAGCAAATGCACCAAAACAACGCAAGCCGAAATCAAACAGACCGAGGCCGTCGCTTCATTGGAAACGATCCATCGCAGACGTTGTACGATCGCAAACACCGCAACGGAAACGACGACAAACAGACTAGACGTAGTGAACGAATCGTCATCGCTGAAAAAGAATCCGAATAACAGAATCCCGATAAATCCCAATGTCCCACCGCTTATCATCGCCAACCGACCGTCTTCCATGGCACCTTCGTTCGATGCAAACGGACTTGCCCCGTCCGTGCGTTGTCGACTCAAGCGAAGCATTTTCAGAAAAAGAACAAGCAGGATTGCAGCTAAGACGGCAAGAAGCGGCAAGCCACCGGTCGTCCCCGTTTCCAAAATAAAATTGTGAGGGTCCGCAGGTGATTCGGAGGCTGTCATCACCTTGACTCGATTGTAATTCTGTTGAAAGTTGGCGACCCCGTATCCGGTCCAGGGCTCTAATTTCGTCAGCGCAATCGCCCCGCGCCAATAGTCATACCGGTACGAAAGAGACTTCCCAGCTTCGGCAACAATCATCGGGTCTCGAATCAAGAAACCACACAACACCACAGTGCATAACGCTGTAACCCCGGCCAGGGGAATACCAAATCGTCTGGCAAGCGCCCAACCGCTCCGTCTAAGGATCGGATGAAAAAAACACGCGGCAATCAAACCGAGGATCGTGGCCAACCAGGCCGAGCGGCTCTTGGTAAACAACAAGGTGACAAAGAAGCCGCTGCTCAAGCTTGCCCCTAGAATCAGCGACGTCCAATAAACTCTTCTCGCTTTGGATCCTTGGTGTACGGTCGTACGTGCCATCGACGCAGCAGCCTGACCGCCGCACATCACAACTACGAATACCAACCACGCCGCCATCAAGCCCGCCAGAGAATTCGTAAGCGCAAAGGGACCTGTCGGTTCCAAGCTCTCTAGGCGACTCGCGAACTGCATCGCTTCCGATGAGCCCGCCAGGATCCCCATTTCAGAGAACATCGATTCGGGATCCAATGCAAATCGCGCGCGAAAAGCAGGCATACTAATCCAATACTGATAGATCGCGTAAGCAACCGTTCCCGCGGCGCAACTTAACATCAACCCACAAACCGATTCTGCAATTCGAGACCGCATACAAAGCTTTGAAATAGCCAGTGTTAAAACGCCTTCAGCTATCCATTGCCAACATCCGTTGTAAGCAAATCGGGCGTTTCCTCGGCCAGGTACCAACGTGGTGCATACCCAAAGCCAGACTCCAAAAACAGCGAAGGAAACACTTAGCCAACGGAACAACTCGCCTGACTCTTGTCGATACGGTCTGAGCACAGTGTCAATGGCCACGAAGAACCCAACACACATCGCCAGGATAATAAATGGTAGGGAACGACCGAGCGAAACACTGGTCGCGTCGCAAGGATTGAACTGCGAGAGAACCAGACACATGGCTAACAAAAAACAGGCTAGCTGTGCAGGCAATCGGTACACCCACGTCTCTTTTTTTTCACCCATCGGACTCAACTCTTTGCGCATTAGCTTTCAGCTACGACTCATTCGATTGGTTCGGACCGGTGAGACTTTCTAAGACACCAACAAGTGCGAGCATACATAACACGATGGATAAAACGAGGATCGCGCCCCAAAGGTCAGTTCTTGGTAACAGCAATGCGCCAAGCGAACAGGTGACCGTCGCCAAGTAAATAGTAATCACCGACTGCTTCTTAGTCATGCCTAAGTCAACCAGTCGATGCGAAAAATGCCGCTTGTCCGCTTGAAATGGACTTCGTCCCTCGCGAATACGGATCCAAATGACACTCACCATGTCGTACAGTGGAATCGCAAGCACGCACAACGGTGCAAGCACCGCATGTGGCGTCGTCCCTTTGGCTCCGGTGTACGTCGACAAGAGCGACGCAATCGCAATCCAGTATCCTACAAAGTAACTACCTGCATCTCCCATGAAAATAGAGGCAGGAGGCCAATTGTGCTTAAGAAATCCTAGCAAGGCACCGACCATCACCAAAAGCATGGCAGCTACAAACAACTGCGGCTGCCCTCGCGTAGACTCGGGCGTAACCACCAACATCAACGCCAACATAGCACATATGATGGCTGCGACCCCTCCGCTCAATGCATCCATGTTGTCTAACATGTTGAATGAATTGATCAGCATGACGATCCAGATAACGCTCAATAGGGAAGTCAGCCACGGTATCCCAATGAACGCAGTCAGTTGTAAGTGTTGCCAATAAACTACCGCTCCTGCAACAAGGAACTCAACCGTCAATCTCGATTGCCAGGGCAACGAGAAACGGTCATCGAGTAGGCCTAGGACGGCCAAAATAGTGCCACCCCCGAGCAGTACCCAGATCTCCACGGCCTTCGACACCAAACCTGGAACGTACTCTAGCAATCCAACGGGAAGCAACCCCTTTGCAACCGTTTCATTGAAATGAATGGCCAACAATCCAACCGTCCCGATGACGAACGTCCCGGATACTCCCGCCCAAATCCCAAGTCCACCTCCAAGCGGGATGGGTACCGTATGGACCTTTCTTGCGTTCGGCTTGTCCAGCAATCCATAGGCCTGCGCATGTCGCTTCACCCATCCGACAGCCAAAACGGAGATAACGAAAGCCGGGAGAACCGTCACCAGCAACACCCCCGCAATCTGCAACCAAAAAGAATCTGTTGAGTTACTTTCCATAGATTCCCCTTTTGCAACCATGTACCATAGGGGATTTCATTCGGGTTCGGAATCCTGATGAGCTTGTCCGGCGGGATTTCGCAAAATCGACACCACGTTTTTGGCCAAATGCGTTCGACCTTTGTGAAAGAATACTCGAAAGTCATCCCTTTGATAGTCGGGATAAGTCCATGGCAATGGCTGCCATTGTTGACCGCGAAATGCAAGGGTTACTTCGGCATAGATTCCGTCCCTCAGATAAATGCGATGTTCTCGATTTTTGGTTGATGCCAAAACCAACTTGGTCATCGACATGTAACCTGGGTCAATATTCAGTGGACGCTCCACATCGAACGCGAAACTCTTTGCGAGATCGCTTTCCCATTCATGCATCAGTAATTTGTGCTTCGCTAAGTCGGCTGGATCATACCAACTCGCTAGGATAGCAAACTGTTTCTTTAACGCATCCCCCATCGTGGAACGGTAATACGACGATTCCGTAAACGGAAAAACAGGACTGAGTATAGCGATAGGCGACAACTGCGCCGCAACCCGCTCCCAAAGCCATTCCAGTGCGGATTCATGCCTGCTGAATGCAGCAATCAACTGCACACAAGGGGGATGCTGTTTTACAAAGCCCATTCCGCTGTTGCTTACCTCCCTTTCTTCTTTCCTGGGCGATTGGGATCAGCCGCATCCGCGGCCTTGGCCTTTTGCAAATTCATCTGAGCATCGGCAAACCGCTTTTGAATTTTGCCGGCTTCAGCCTTCATTTTCTTCAGTTTCACTTCTATCGCGTCTATTTCCTTTTCCTTCTTGGTAACGTCGCTCAAAGCCTGAACGACCTTTCGATCTTTCTCGACCTCTCCGATGGGTAGAAGTTTTCTCTTCTTATCCAGCTCCGCTTGCTGTTCCGATAAGCGTTTCATCGCTTCGCTAGCGACGGAGTCCCTTGCAATGAATTCGTTTTCAAGTTCCATCGGCTTGCTGATTAACTTCTGAAGTGGCCTTAATTTATCGTCATGGTCCTTGCCGACCTGTTCCACGTCGTCCAACAACGCTGCTTTGGCCACTTTCGCGCGATCCGCTGCCTCCTTGGCTTGAATCCAATTTGGCGACGTATGAAGCTGTTCTCGCAACTTGGCGGATATTTCCTCCAATGCAACCCCTGCTTGTCGAACTTTCGACAGGGCATCTGGTATCCCGACTTTCGCGCCAAGACGATCTTCGACTTCCTCTCGAACTTCGCGGGCTTTCTTTTTAAGCTGTCGCAATGCCAAAGTGGACTTCCCCAGACTGCCCGTCTCGGAACGAAGATCTTTCTGAATCGCCGAAAGATCCTTTTTTGCATCCGTCAACGCACGTTCCGCGTTGGTCACTCGCTCGTTCTCTCGACGCTCGTCTTGTTTGGAATTGTTTCCCTTTTGTCCCAAAGCGATACTACTCAAGCCTAACAGACACGTACACACAACTAGGAATGCGAATAGAATGCGATTGATGATGGTTTCTCCAATATTCTTCTCAGAAGGGACCAATTGGTAACAACACCATACCGACTGTCGACATCGAATCATCCCTAAGGACCAAACACCGTTTGGAAATTCCCTGTCGAAAGCTTAACTCTTAAACCACGAACAAATCCGATACGGGTTCGATTAAAAGGATTGTATCCAAAATAC
>JBBRJI010000334.1:0-6576 GCA_038219625.1 Pirellulales bacterium
AGATTCGGGATATTGCCGCAATGATCGACATGGGCATGGCTAAGGAAAATTGCGTTGATGGTGGCAGGATCAAAATCGAAGTAAGAATTTCGCAGTCTAGCTTCTTCACGCGGCCCACGGTAAAGTCCGCAATCCAAAAGAAATCGATATGGCCCAGCTTCTATAAGGTGAATGGAGCCAGAAACGGACCGAGTCGCGCCATGAAAAGTTACGGTCGGTGGTTTTCCAATGGCAGGAGATACGTGGAGATTCATCCTTAACATTGTACACTACGCCGTCCGCTTTAGAGCCAACCCACCTTGCGAAACCAACGATAAAGGA
This sequence comes from Pirellulales bacterium, assembly GCA_038219625.1. Taxonomy (GTDB): domain Bacteria; phylum Planctomycetota; class Planctomycetia; order Pirellulales; family Pirellulaceae; genus JBKCUI01. Next base: position 322 of record JBBRJI010000334.1, read on the forward strand.
AGCCACACGCTGAGCATAACAGCAAGAGCAATGGGATAACCTAACGTCCACTCGGTTTCCGGCACGATCCAATCAGTTTGGGTTGAATTTAATCGGACGAAAATTTGATTCTTGACTTTGCGGGTAATAATTGGAAGAAACGTCTCGCGGATCAACCTTTGGGGATGAAGGCACTTGCTCCGGTTTTTGTGGAGCCGGAAGCTCTAACCTGTTGCGATCGCTTGGCGACGGTTGCGATTGACTCGGTGCGGGCGGAACCGTTTCATAAGACGGTTGAGGAGTCGGGGTCCACTTCGGCAAACTCTGCAGTGGTGCTTGGTACGTCGGCACCTGGTACGTCGGCAGTGGTGACTGGTACATGGGCTGAGGCGAAACGCCCATCGACGGGCTGAAGTTTGGGGCAACGGTGCCAAAATTTGGGGCGGTGCCAAAATTTGGGGGCACGCAGTTCTCATGAGAATACAAAGGGGCTTTGCTTGTCGCCCGCTGTGTTACCACTCGGTTGCTAGTGGGTGCTGTGGCGGTACTGTAATAAGTAGACATCGATTCCCATGGTTTCCAAATCGAGCCGCTGCTGCCGATCTTGCCACTATCGCAGCGACCGTCTTTGCAAGCGTGGTATCCTTCGCTATAGCCGAAGCCATAAAATCGACCAAGGTGATTAAGTGGGGAGAAACTGTCCGACGGCAACTGGGCATGGGCCGCAACGTTGAAAACGCAGACAAAAGCCACCGATAGTAGTCGCCTTACCATGACCGTCTCATCCTTGAATAGATCACTGATTGGAGCCAAGCGCGCTCAGGAATTCCATTTCCAACGAAAGTGCACTTGCTTGTCTCGACTTTTGCCAAGACGTTGTTGTAATCGTCAAAGAAGTCGATCTACGATAACTTCGAACAAATGAACTAGTTGTCTCAAGAACCCGATTTGCCCAAAAAACCGATCAGGTAATCTGTAACGTCATTGCAATTTGGAGTGCTGGGAATCCTCCCAGCCGTTTAACGCCAATACCGTTCAATGAAGCCCAATTTCGCAAAAATTACGTTTAACCGTTAGCCCGTTAGCCGTAGGCGTACGTTACTGGTATCGAGTACGCTTTCGACTGACTGTTAAACACTGTTAAACACTGTTAAACAAATAATTGAACGGTATCAAGTTTAACCCCGAGCCCATTTCGACTTCCGCGACCTGCATTTTATCCTTAGCACCATTCCACAAGCCACCATCACCAAAATCGAAGGAATAAAAACCGCCGCCGGTGCACAATACCGATCGATCGGTGGCTCGACCAAAATAACCAACCCTAACTTGCACATGGCGTACCCAAGCGCCGTCCAAACGATCATCTGAAACTCCCGTTCGCATTCCAACGCAACGCATCCCCTGCTCGAACTTCCATTTCGCCAGCCCACGGCAAACGCCACCAACAGCATCGGAATCGAGATAGCCGCGATCGGATTGCGCAAAGTCAATTCGATCGACGCCCGAATCGCGCGCTTTACCGCCATCCATAGCCAAGTCGCATACGATCGCGGATGCCCCAACAATATCTGGCCAGATAGATTCGCCATTTGACGATTCATGACCCGCGAATCCGATTCGTAAAGTTCCGACGCGGCAGGGACTGCAATCTCCCATACCATCGCGTTGAAGTGCGACTCCATGTTGTCATAGCTCGCATCTTCCGACCAATCTCGTTGCCGGTCACGACGTTTTAAAACCTCGTCGGCAAGCGGTTGAACATCGGAAGTTAACTGGTTCGTCCAGTCTGGTTTCAAAAGCTGACCTGCGATGCCGATAATGTTGTAGCCGCCGAACGAAACCAAACCAAAGTGCCCGACCACAAACCAACGCAATGTGCACCATCCCAAAAACGGCACGAGACTGGCCACACTCAACCGCAAACAAACCTTCCACGCATCCCTGTTTTCCGAATGCAACCACCAACGCGCAATCAAGCCACCAATGGGCACAAAAGCCAAAAGGAACAGGTAGGTAGGCTTTGTCTGGTAGGCAAGAAACACAAAAACAGACAAACCGATGCAGGCCCGGAGACTTCTACCGGTGTGCACGACCATTAACCACAGCGAAACGGCCAAGATCGAAAAGGATTGGGCCAAGAGATCCGGCGTCAAAACGCTGCTATATTCCAACACCATGGGGCTCACGAGAATCGGCGATGCAGCCGCCAAAGCCAACCAAGGATCCCAATCACATCGCAGAAGTGCCGCCAGGAACACACCGACCGCGAATGCGGACGACGCGTATTGAAACCAAGGTAGCAATCGCTCCGATCCATCCGCAATTCGGAACAAGCGCAGCACGCATGGATACACGAAGGTTCGCTTGTCGTTGAGCGCTGTGCTAACACTTTCTAAGGAATAATCGCGATAACTCGACGTGTCAAATTGGGGAGTTGGTTCAAATTTACCAAACCAAGTCAATAAGCCAGCAATCGCTATGACTTGTGATAAAAATAAACACCAAATTCGGAATTGCGAATCCTGCATATCTTGGGCAAGTCAATACGAAAGTGAAATTGGATTGAGGGAGCTAAACCATTCGGAAGCTAAATCCTACACAAAAGCCGCCACGACTCATTAGACTGGTGACATGATTTCGTCGACGAAAAGTACTTTGACGGTTGTGATACCAGCTTTAAACGAAGAGCAAGCCATCGCGGCTACGCTTACCCGCTGCCTTGCAGTGTCGGAGACGCTGCGCCTCAACGTTGGCCTACAAAAAATCGAGTGGATTGTTGTAAGCGATGGCTCGACCGACAAAACTGTTCAAATCGCACGCACCTTTGGAGCCGTAACTGTCGTCGAACTCCCGACCAATCAAGGCTATGGAGCCGCCATCCAACGCGGCTTTGACGAAGGAACAGGTGACTTGCTGGCCTTTCTCGATGCGGACGGAACTTGCGACCCAGCCTGCTTCGAGAGCATGTGTTCCCAGATCCTGGACGATCGAGCGGAAGTCGTTTTGGGGTCCCGGATGGGATCGGATAGCAAGATGCCTCCTATTCGCCGCATTGGCAATTGGCTTTATGCGATTCTTTTGGGGTTCCTAACTGGCAGAAGCGTGACCGATGCGGCCAGTGGCATGCGAGTACTGACCCGCGATGCGTGGCTGCAACTTCAGCCATTGCCGTCCGGTCTACATTTCACCCCCGCCATGAGCGCCAAAGCGCTGGTCACTCATATGCGGATCGTCGAAATTCCGATACCCTATGCAACGCGAATAGGCGAAAGCAAACTGAACATCTTCCGAGATGGCTTACGATTTCTTTCGGCCATACTCGGCGGACTACTAAGTGCTCGACCGGATCGATTTCTTGGGATGATTTTCTTAGTCTGCGCCATCTCGACGATCGGGTTGGCTGCGTTTCCAGTCGAACATTATCTGCGCAATGGAAGCCTCGAGGAGTGGATGATCCATCGATTCATCGCATGCCTAGTTTTGAGTTATGCTGGATTCACAACTTTTGCAGCGATTGCAGTCTCACATCGATTGGCGAGTCTCGGTCCCTTAAGAAAACCGACAGACTCATTTTATGCAGCGGCGGCTGCAAATTTTTTTTCGCCGATTCCGCTGCTGATTTGGGGCACCTTTTGCATGTTCTTTAGTTTGTATTTGATCGGTGAAGGCGTGATTGACTACGTCACAAAACGCACAGTGGATTTGCATTGGTCCAGATTGATTGTCGCCGCATACCTGATGTCGGTAGTGTTCCAAGGATTTATAACCGCCATTCTCTTAGGTGTTAACAACCTGTGGGTCGATGCCCAGCGACCTCGACGTCCCACCCAAAAGTGATTCGGCATACTACAATAATTCGTCAATGTTCTTGTCAGCATTCTGCAAAGCGGCAGGAGTTTCTCCGCCTTCATTTTCCCAACGCTGTATCGCTCTTTCATAGACCTGTTCGTTGCTAGAGGATGGTTTAGCAAAGCGTTCAAGCGGCGCGGAGTTCCATAATTCAATGGCGGGCTGATCGGCACGATCGTGTTCGTAGCAAAGAATGCTCAGCGACGCGGTGTTGAGCAGCAATGGCTGTGCTTGTTCGACTGATAGTCCGATCCAACGCGCTGCCAGGACACGACCTAGATGACTGTGCGAGAACAAAGCGACGTTGCCGTCCAGCTTGATCAATCGTTGGATCAGTCGATCTGCTCGCGCAGAGATTTGATCCGGCATTTCACCATTGGGGCAGCCGTCCAGAAAGAGATTCCACCCTGGTTGCATCGCGTTGATCTCGTGATGAGTTCGACTCTCATAATCGCCGTTGTCCCATTCAATCAAGTCCGCGTCAACTTTCACATTGCGCGACAATCCCGCCAATTCGCATGTTCGCCGCGCACGTTGCAATGGACTGGTTAGAACGTGTTCGAACGAGAAGATGCTGATGCGATCGCCTAGCTGGCGTGCTTCCTCTTCGCCATTCTTGGTAAGCGGAATATCAGCGCGTCCACTATGTTGTCCGGAGATAGACCAAGCGGTTTCGCCGTGTCGCATAAAGTAGAGTCGCAGTGTCATCGTTGACCTCCCACTGGTTCCATAGGTTTTGATTCCATCGATGCGGAGTAATCACCTCGCCTAGCCGCCCGATTGCAATCGGCTCGATGCGCCAAGGCAACTTGTGCTGCTTCGACGTTGGCCTCTTTGCCTGACCAGATCTCCATCGCTGGCTGTTGAATCGCGCGCGCAAAAGAAAACGACAGCGGCCATGGTGCGCACGATGCGAAGCGAATATTCATGGCGTTTAATCGTGCCGAAGCAAGTTCCGATGACTGCCCACCCGACAGAAACGCAATGCCAGCAACTGCAGCAGGAACCGATCGCATCAAGCAATTCACCGTGGCGTCGGCCACTTCGTCGACGGATTGTTGTTCAGAGCAATCCAAGCCTGGCAGTACCATGTTGGGCTTCAACAACATGCCTGCCAATTCGACGCGTTGGCAATCACTGCATCGATATCGCTGTCGCTCTTTCTGAGTTTCATCAAAACCACGCTTGGCAACGTTACTGGAGTCGCACGACGTACACCGAACCCCCATCGGCCAGCGCATCCGCCGCACTTCCTGGAAGCATTTCCGATCGTCCATCAAAAGCAGTAGTGTCAGCGCCATCCTTGGCATCCTTGGGTAAAACGGGACGCGAATAACCCAAACCCATGGGTTCACTCGATTCCGCTATAATACCGCAGATCGGACCATCCAAACAGACCTCCCTGGAACGCCGGATGAGCCATGAAGAAAATGAAAAAGTGCTGCGTGTGCACCTTGACGTTCGTAATATTTGGCAACGTCCTCGCTGTCTCGGCAGTCACTAGCCGCAATGTATTCGGCCCAACCATAGTCCTTTCGAGTGATAACTGAGGCGCATTTTAGTGAGACACCGCGGTTAATCGAGTTCCACCATTCGATCAGTTTTGCATAAGCTAGGTCGATGGCCAGCGAACGCGGCTTATAAACTATTTTTGCGTCATTGGCGAACTCAAGGATTGTTACGGAGCGACCGTTTAGATGCGGGTCCGAAAGGCCTAATTTCATGCACGAAACCTTCGTCAACGGTCTGCCAAAGAGAAGCCGTTCCGAGATTTCATTCGCATCGGACTGGAGACGCTCCGCGATTTCAATGATGATTTCAATGGTTTGCAGAGTGCGGGTCGCCAAGAGTCGTGCCAGCACAGGATACTTCCGGAAGAGAGTCAACCGTCCCTCTGGGGTTGCTACGAATCGCTGCATGAAATCGATGTAGCGTTCTTCGGATGTTTCGCCGCTAATCTCCCCCGCCTGCGAACGCAATTTAAGCTCGTGAGCCATTGTTCTCGCCGAAATCGAAGAGATTCGGTTTTGTAGCATCGTTGTTACGCATTCGATCGCTTGCGGCTCAAACCAACGCTTAACGCACTCGTTCGTCGAAAGAATTTCCAATCCAATGGACAGGAATGGGCTTACCAGTTCTGGAAATATTGGAAATCGATCCGTGCTGTCGACTTGCGTGCTGTGCCTTGAATTGGCAGCAGGCAAAACGGTCGTTTGCGTCCGTTCTGGATCTAGCACTCTTTCCAAAAACAGGGCCCACGGAGGTAGCGGTTGACCTGCTGGCATCGAGCGCGAAGCGAATCGCGTTATGGCCGACTCGCGAGTGAGACTCATGGACTCAAGCCGCTTTTGCAACAATCCTCGATCGGAATGCATTCTGAGCAATCGGCTCTCCCAACGATTGAAGAGCAGTTCTGCATCATGC
>JBBRJI010000335.1:0-6560 GCA_038219625.1 Pirellulales bacterium
AGCAAGCGTGAGTTCTGCCCGTTCCAAGCCTGCAAGCTGTAGGATGATCGATCGCTCGATTCGATCCAATACAAGTTTATCCCAGCTCACTACAATGCTTGCGCCCGGTGAGTGCTCGGCTTGGGCGAGCAAATCCGAGGCGGCGAAGTCAGGATTGGTTGTTTCATCCGCAAGTACCACCACTTCACTTGGGCCGGCGATGGAATCGATGTCAACATCCCCGTAAGCAAACCGCTTGGCCAATGCCACGAATAGATTCCCAGGCCCAACGACCTTGTCCACTGCGGGTATTTCCGGAATTCCGTAAGCCAGCGCGGCTACCGCCTGTGCGCCGCCAACCGCATAGACCTCGCTTATGCCCAATTCATGGCAAACCGCTAGAACATCTGGGTTATATGCACCCAAAGCAGTCGGTGGGGCAACTATCGCAATTTGCTCAACCCCCGCGCATTGCGCTGGAATGGCTGTCATCAATACCGTCGACGGATAAGCCGCCGCCCCGCCCGGCACGCAAATTCCAACTCGGCGTAGCGGCGCATAGCGCTGTTCTAAGACGACGCCCGGGCTCGGTCGCGTAACAACATTCTTATGTAGAATGGCCGTTTGAAAGCCAGTTATGTTCGCTCGAATACGACGTACGGCCTTCAAAAAATCAGGCGAAGCGCCAGCATGAGAACGGCTTAGCATTTCCGATGGGACACGAAGCGTTTCCGAGGTGGTTTCAGGATTGTCTAAGGCGCGTGCATAGAATGTTACAGCCTCAGTGCCCCGTCTTTTTACGTCGTTGCATATCCGCTCGACGACATTTTGTGGCGAAAGCGGTTCGCCGAAAACCGATAGGGTCAGTTGTCGCCCTCGCTCCGAAACGATCGAACCGTCTGGACTTAGCTTTTTCCTGAGCGTCGCAATATCGGTCGCGAACGAATCTAGGCTGGCATCCAGTCGTTCGATGCAAAGTGATTTGTTTGTCATTGAGAGTTCAGATCAACCGCGGGAGGCCAACTGCGATTCGGTGAAGTTCACGTTGGATGCTACCGACTGAATATCGTCGTGATCCTCGAGCAGCTCGAGCAAATGCATAACCGCAATTGCAGTCTCCGAATCAACTTCGACCGAATTGCTTGGGACTCGCGACACTTCCTTCACTTCTATCTCAATACTCTGGGCCTCGATCGCCTCGACTACCGTACTATAAACATCCGGAGTGCATGCAATTTCATACACATCGCCGACTTCCGTCACGTCATCGGCACCGTTTTCTAGGGCTAGCTCCATCAGCTTTTCTAAATCCACGCACGATTGCTTGATAACAATCAATCCCTTTCTTTCAAAGAGATAGGCCACGCAGTTCGTGGACCCCAGTCGTCCACCATGTTTTTCGAAGAGTTTTCGCACTTCTGGCGCGGTGCGATTTCTATTGTCGGTCATGATATCGCATAGCACCGCAACTCCACCCGGTCCGTAGCCTTCGTAGAGGATTTCCTCCACATCCCCGCCATCGATTTCGCCAAGCCCTTTTTTGATGGCGCGTTCGATGTTTTCCCGTGGCAACGAAACCGCTTTTGCATCCTGGATGGCCGTACGAAGTCGGACGTTTCCACCTGGATCACCGCCCCCAAGTTTTGCGGCAACAATGATCGCTTTGGACAGCTTGCTCCAGAGTTTACTCCGTTTGCTGTCGACCAAAGCCTTGCGGTGTTTGATGTTTGAGTATTGCGAATGTCCGGCCATCATTTTGCTCCTATCGAGGAGTAATTAAAGGGTCTTTGTCTAATTCGAAAATGGATATGCACCATCCTACAACTATCGCGGCTTTTTCTTGGTGGGACTAGCACTGCTAGTGGGTTTTGCCGGCGAAGATTTTAGAGTTGCTTCCGGTTGTTTTTTTGTCGGTTCGACTTTTTTGGTTGCAGGCTCTGGTTTCGCCGCCTTCGCAGGAACAATGGATTTTTTTTCTGGAGGTTTTGACGTCAACTTTGCGTCAGGCTTTTTCACAGCCAGCATGTCCTCTGGCTTGTCCTCTGACTTCTTGACTTCGGCTTTCGCTACCGTTTTCTTTAAATCAGGCTTCTTGATTTCAGCATGCTTAGCTTCGGATTTTTTCTTCGTGTCGGGAGTCTTGGCGGTCTCTGGCTTAGCCTCAGCCTTGGCAGATACGTCCTTAGGCTTGCTCACCGCAGCCACAACTTTCTCAGCTTTCTTTGTCGACGACGTCGCCTCCGGCTTTCGAGCACCTTTCGCGGGTTCCGGAGCAGCCGGAGCAGCCTTTGTTTTCGTTTGCGATAGCGTCGGCGTCGAATCAAGAGTCGCTACTGCTGCAGGCTTGGCTTCCTTTTTCGGAACTGGCTTTTCGACTGCCTTCGGCTTCGGTGAAACGCCTAGTTCCTTAAATACGGCTAACACGGCTGCATTCTTAGGGTTCTGATGAAACTCGACCGCGAACTGATGCAACAAGGACGCAAATTCAAACCCCCTGTTCTTTGGAATCGCCCGTTCTACGCCTGGTAGGCTTTTCTTTTCAGCTTCCGGTTGGGTCAGGATTTCGCATTGAACCATGATTTCCAGGGTGAGCGTATCGGCGGGGATCGCGTGACCTCCCAAAGCATTTTGCGAAACATAATTCAGAACAAACGGCGTAATCCCTTTCCAAGCCGAGATTTCCTCCGTTGCCTTGCTGAGGTTCGCCTTCTTCATGTCTTCAATGTCGTATTGATATCTCGCCTCGAAAAGAGATTGAAGACATCGCTTGATTCGATGGCCAGCCTGAGTCGCGTTCGGCAAACTGCTCAAGGCCTCTCCCAGTTCGACGACCGTCGTTACTCGAACTTCGTTCCAGTCAAAATACGCTTGTTGCAGTTTGGCAAACGCTTCGTCTGCCTGTTCCGACCTAGCATCCTCGAGGCAGCAAGCGTAGAGCAAGTGCTCAAGAACGGTTCGCTCACCCGGTTCTGACAATGTCTTGAAGTGCTTTTTCAGAGACTTATGGATCTGCTCGTATTTCGCGGCTCTATTGCTCATGTTGTCGATTTTATGGGTCTTGTGTTGCTTGGGGCAAAGGCGGTAATACTTAAGAAATTACACTTCATCGGATTGAGAATGTTCGCCGACCGAAGGATCCGGGGCAATCGATTCTGCAGCACCATCTACTGGCTGCCCATCTACTGGCTGCCCAGTCGGGGCTTCACTCTTTTGCTTTTCAAGAGCAATCTGGTCTAGGATTTGAGCCACAGCCAACGACTTTTTGACTCCCGCATCGGCGACGAATTTCAGCTTCGGCGTATAGCGAGTATCAATACGTTCCGCGATCTTGGACTGCAAAAAACCAGCCGAATTTTGCAGGCCGCGCAAACTGGTGGCTTGTTGGCTTTCGCTACCCATAATGCTTATCAGCACCTTGGCCTCACGCATGTCGGGAGCGACTTCCACTCCGATCACCGTGATATTCTTGACGCGAGGGTCGCGGATCTCCGTCAAAATCGCCATTGCGACGACTTCTCGGATCGCTTCCCCTGCTTTTAATAACCTGCGTGCGCTCATTACGACCTCGATAGCTCAAGAGTTCTAGCTACCTCTTCTATGCGATACGCTTCCAGAACGTCATCCACTTTAATATCGTTGAAGCCTGCAAGTCGAATTCCGCACTCAAGCCCTCGTTGAACTTCCTTTGCGTCATCCTTCACTCGCTTCAACGTATCAAGAGCATAGTCACCAATGCGTCGACCTTCGCGATTGACTCGAATACGGCATCCGCGTTCGATCGTTCCCTGAGCAACATAGCACCCAGCAATCGTTCCGACGCGGGACACTGTAAAGACTTGTTTTACGAGAGCACGACCGAGTTCAACAACCCGTTCCTCTGGCTTGAGCCGTCCTTCGATCAACGCCTTGATGTCCAGCGCGAGATTATAAATGATGTCGTATCGGCGAATCTCGACGTTTCGAGCGTCGGCCAAGATTCGAGCCGGTTCATCTGGAATGACGTTGAAGCCGACGATGACTGCTTGCGATGCGCTCGCAAGCGTTACGTCTGCCGCCGATATTCCACCTACCGACCTTTGCAGAATCTTGATCTCGACCTCTGGATGATCCAGTTTGGTCAATTCCTTTTCGATGGCTTCGAGCGATCCACGTGCATCGGCTCGAATGATCAAGTTAAGAACAACCTTGTCTTCTTTTACGCCTAGTTTGCCTGACTGAAGCAATTCCTGGAATGTCTCAAACGAAACCTTAGGCGATGTACCGGAAAGAGACTGCGATCGAACGATGACCTCGCGGTTCGCGGCGATTTGACGGGCTTGTCCGATATCGTCGAGGACGTAGAAACGTTCGCCTGCCTCTGGGGCTTTGTCCAAACCCGTGATGTTAATCGGAGTGGAAGGACCAGCTTCGGTCATTTGTTTGTTGCGTTTCATGGTGTCGTACAAAGCCTTGATTCGACCAAAAGTCGAACCGCAAACCACGATATCACCGACTCGCAAGGTTCCGCTTTGAACCATGACCTTGGCGATCACGCCTCGGTCCGAAGCTTGTTCGCTTTCTAAGCAAACTCCCATGGCCGCACGTTTCGGATTCGCTTTGTAGTCGTGCATTTCCGCAACCGTCAAAACCGTCTCAAGCAATTCGTCCATGCCTTCGCCAGTGATGGCACTCGTAGGCACCACTTCGACGTCGCCACCCCAAGCACTTGGAGTCAAACCAAACTCGGTCATTTGGGTCATGATTCGATTGATGTCCGCACCTGGCAGATCGCACTTATTGGCGGCCACAACGATCGGCACTCCCGCCGCTTTCGCATGCGAAATCGCTTCTTCGGTTTGAGGCATGATGCCGTCATCGGCTGCAATAACTAGGATGGCAATGTCGGTAACGTTGGCACCGCGGGCTCGCATTTCTGTGAACGCCTCGTGGCCTGGCGTATCTACAAAGGAGATCGCGCGGCCATCTTTTTTGACTTGATAGGCTCGGATCTGCTGCGTGATTCCACCCGCTTCGCCAGACACAATTTTGGTTCCGATCAGATAATCGAGCAAAGATGTCTTGCCGTGGTCAACGTGTCCAAGGAACGTGACAATCGGCGGTCTAGTGATCAAGTCTTCAAGACTATCTTCGATATCATCCATCTTACCGATCAAACTGGTTTCCAACGTCTCAGCTTGTCGGAACTCGAGTTCCACTCCTAGGTCCGCAGCGATCAATTCCGCCTGCTCTTGGTTGAGGTAAGAATTGATGTTTTGCATCGTCCCCATGGTCATCAACGAACGCAAAATGCGAGCTGCTGTAACCCCGGCTGCTTCTGAGAAACTTCGAATGGTGCAAGGCATTGCGAGAACAACTTTTTCCTTGCGGACTGCCGTTGGAGTCGGTTTGCGACGTGCACGATTGCCCTTGCCTCGGCGTCCGTCATCGTCCTCCAAGGAAGCCAAATCACGCGAAGTTTGGATACGCGGTCCGCGGTCCTTGCGACTCGACTCGAGACCTGCCAAGCCCTTTTTCTTGGTCGGTGCTTCTTCCTCGACGACCGGCTTTTTGGCTTTGAGATTAAGCTTATTTTCAGCGTTCGCTTTGAAGTCCGCCAAACCGGAGTGCTGTGTTTGACTCGGTGTCGAAGCACGACCGCCACCCATTTGCGAGGAGCCTGGCTTGGCCGGTGCGGCCGGTTTCTCGGCAGGCTTTTCCATACCCTTACTTACCCCGCGGATGACATCCGGAGTAAGCTTCACAATCGGTTTTTGAGTTGCCTGCTCTTGTGGTTTAGCAGATGGATGTGGGGTTGCCGATTTAGGGATCTTGGCAAGATTGATGTTGAGGACCGCTTCGCGGGCTTTTCTTGGCTTGTCCAAACTTGGCTTTCCATCTGGAGCTGGTCTGGGGCTACCGAGTACCCGAACTCGTCCACTCGTATTAGCTGGAGAGTAAAAATCTCGGCGGGTGGGAGAATCGGAAGATCGTTCCGGCTGGCCTTCGCCCGTCACACCCTCCGCGGCCTCCTCGGTAGGTTCCTCTTGCGCTGTTGTTGTCCCTGCGGAATCTCTGCCTTCGATCTCTACGACCGGCGTGACAGAAGCTATGGGTTGGAGCGCTTCCTTTTCGTCGTTTTCTTCAACGACTGGCTCCGCTTTCGCAACCTCAGGTTGTGCCACTTCAGGCTCACTGGTCGCACTTGGTCTTGGACGAGCAGACGATAGATCGCGCTTTGCCCCACCTAAACGATTACTCAAATCTCGGATCGGAGTGTCCTTGATCGGCTCTCGATTTGGCTTAGGTGTCTGAACGGAAGGTGAGGATGCAGCAGGCGGTGCTGCCTTTTCCGCTAAATGCTTCTTGATCCGCGCAATTTCCTCGTCTTCGAGGCTTGCCAGCGCGCTCCCTTTGCCCTGAATACCCAGACGGGTGCACAGGTCGACCAGCTCCTTGCTGTCCAATCCTAGATCTTTAGCCAGCGAATAAATTCGTACTGCCACTGAGCAAAATTCCTTGGGCATATGCCCTGTGAGACGAGGCAAGTCGGCCGATCGTTCGGCGTTAGTTGCTCACCTGTCTCTGCGTATAGTTATTTCATT
>JBBRJI010000336.1:0-6547 GCA_038219625.1 Pirellulales bacterium
ACTTTCGCAGAGCGAAAGGCGACATTGAGCGAAACGCTACATTGAACTAGCGTTCGCTACCTGCAAACAACAACTTCGACGAGCGAGCATTGGGTTCGTGTTCGCAAGTTACGATCAAATCCATCGACACCGTCCAGCGACCATTTACGTCTCCTTGCACAACCCAATGCGGAATCATGCAAACCGATTGATGCACCAGTTCGAAGCCTCCTTCGCTTTGGCTGACTGTGGCGACAGGGAAACACCAAAGCCCCGTCGGACGGTTGGATGTCCATTGCACATTCGCCCCCAACCATTGATCGATCATCCCGATATAGTCGGTCGATTCCATGTTTAATACCGTGCCAAGATGTCCCAGTCTTTCGCAGCGTGCATTGTAAAAGAACCGATCCTCTGCACCTGAGGGCAGACCCGCGAAATTAAATTCTACACCGAAGTCGAATGGGCGGCCCGGCGGAAGGCCTTCGATCAAGTAGGTGATCTCTAAGGCGTGGCTCCCCGCGAACAACGTGATCCCTTTGGTGATGGTCAAGGGTACGCCCCAGGCGTTCCCTTCCCGACGCAACTGAACCTGGATTTTACCCGAGCCTCGCCTAAGCTTGGCATCGTATGGCAATGCGACAAAGTCACCTCGCTCGGTCGCTCTCCCGCGTTGGACATCTTCCGCAGTCGTACCGTGATCATAAAAATGATCGACCAGCGATTTACGGGGAGAATTGTCGTATTGAAGAAGATCTTCCAGTCCTTGTTGTTTGAACACAACACGATCATGGATGCTGGCGGTTTCGCTCGATCCTTGGCTATTTCCTTGCTTGACCTTGGTGTGGTATTGTTCTGGCCGACGCTGCATCGTTGCCAACAAGTTATGTTCAATACCGCGAATGTCGAGCTCGTACAGCATGCCGCCTTTGGCCGGGGCGATGTAACCGATGAGTTGGTCGTTGGCCAGTCGGATTTCAGGAAACAAATCCTTGTTGTAGTCTTCGGTTGTGACATCGACCCACTCGCCGTGGCGTCCATTGGAACGCTCAATGAGGTTGTCGGCCGCGATCAACTCGCGGTAGGTTGCATTGCGAAGATGCGGCAAATAGATTCCGCCGAATGCACCGTGCCAATAGGGACAATTGCACTGGCCACGAAATAGGTGATCTTCCGCTTGAGGCAGCAACGACTTGTCTCCATTGCCGCGACGTGCAAACTCCAATCGCCGACTGACTTCCAACATTCGACAGTACATTTCATTGGCCTCGGAGTACTTGATCCGAAAATTCCGCCAGTATCCACCTCGAAGAAACGTCTTGATCTGCGGCCAGCGAGAGTCACTCTCCAAATCATGCACCAGCGAATCGTAGGAACCCTGACGTTCAACAGGCAACGCCCATTCCGTCATTTCGCGGTACGAGCAGTCTGGCAAATATACAGAACCTGCTGGAGGAGTCTCCGTAATCGTCTCGGACGGAGTAGACGTAACTAGCCAATCTCGGTTGGCGGTCAACTGGTCAAAGAATTGACGCAACCAGCCTCGCTCATAGACATGTTCTTTGGTGTTCGGCCAAGTGCCAAACTTTTCGCCGTCGTCGCCAAACAGAAGCACGGAGCCCGGTGCTCGGTCCGCAACGCTCCGACAATACTCGATGGTGTCAGACGCAGGTGCAAATGGGAGCAAATAGCGAAGTCGCTCGCTACCAGGAAAAACCCGTAGCACATGCCCATCGTCTTCGGTAAGGAAATAGTTGGTAAGTTGCGATTCGTCCCAGCCAGCCGCTCGAAAATGGAAATCGTCAAGAATGGTATACTGCATTCCGGCGGGAACCAAGTCTCGCGTCAGTTGGCTTTCCCAAACACGCTCCGGCATCCACATTCCAGATACTGCCGTATCGAAGCGAGTCTGCAGCCAGCGAGTGTATTTAACAATTTGCCCGATGCGATCGCGGCTTGGAATCATGGTCAATATCGGTTCGTAGAATGGACCTCCTACGATTTCAATTCGACCAGCGGCAACCAGCCCCTTAAGCCGGTTAATGTACTCAGGATGTCGTTCGGCCAGCCACATCATAAGGGGGCCAGACGTGTGCAACGCCAGCTTCAGGTGTTCGTACGGCTCGAAGACTTCGAGAAAAGGCAAATAGCTGTCTTGATAGGCTTGCTCGATCACGCCATCAAAGTTTCCGACAGGCTGATGGTTGTGCAGAACAAGGCAAAGTCGAACAGTATTTTTCATAGGGTGAGTCCCGCTGAATCATTGGGGCTAATTGAGACTAACAAACGTGAATGCAAGCGTTTTCACCTAAATCGCGAAGGCATGTGCTGCATCGGCAAAATCGGAAAAAGAGTTTCAGCCGAATCAGCAACAATTGTCTTGCCCTTACGGATAACCCAAGTAGTTCGACCGTCAGTCTATTCCGGGCCTAGAATTTGAGTATGCAAGTTCAAATCCCGCAAAAAACAAAACTCGCAAACGCGTCGATAGCTTGGTATTTCGTTGCATTTTTTGCACTGGCCTGTGGATGTGACGATCAACAATGGCACGATCCGACCACTATCAAAACAGCCGACACGCCGGACAACAGATTGGGAAGCAGCCATCTGGTTAGCACGGGTTCCACTGCTCCCTCTTTGAACAACAATAACAATGTTGCCGGTAGGACTGAACCGATTGTCCCGCTTGATAGCACTTTGCCACGAAACACCCCGACACCCAAAATAGGTACGGGTGACGGTCGGCCACCGATTTTGGCGGTTCGATTGCTGGACCATACGGCCTTCGGCGTTCCGATCGGCCTTTTTGCGGATCAAACAATGCTGATGCGGAGCGATGGCGGCATTCAACGGATCAGGAACTCGGACATCGTTCAACAAACCATCCTTAATGACCGATTCCATTCGATGGAACGGAACGAATTGGCGCAGCAACTTCGAGCTGAATTCGGCAGGAATTACTTAGTGAAAAACGACAATCCTTATTTAGTCGTCGCCCGATCCGAGCATATGGAGGCGTGGTCGAAACGCTTCCGAAGCCTTCATCATGCGTTCAAGCACTATTGTATCACCCACGCCATTCCAACTCGGGAAATTGAGTTCCCGTTGGTTGCAGTCGTCTTTGGATCTCGCAGTGAGTTTTTGCGTTATGCCAATTCCAGTGGAATAACGATCCCTGAACACTGCGTTGGATATTACTTTTCCGATAGCAACCGCATTCTGCTTTATGAATCAGCAGAACCATCCACCCAAGAAACGCAAACCACCATTTGTCACGAGGCTACGCATCAGCTTGCCTTCAATATGGGATTGCATCAACGCAGAGCCGCTACCCCGTTATGGCTTATTGAAGGGTTAGCAACCATGTTCGAATCCCCGTTGCTTTCTGGGTTGCAATCGCGCGAGGGTAAGTCGCTTTGGCCTGCATCCAGGCAAGCCACATGGCAGGCTCTGTCGAAGCGTCCCGAATCGGTCCAACGCTTGGTCGCCGGTCTCATCCACAATGATCTGGCTTTCGAATCCGATTTCCAAAATGCCTACACGATTGCATGGGCCATGACAGCTTATCTTTCGCAACGCAATTCGCAGCAGTTTGGACCCTACTTGCAAAGCGTTGGCAATTTGCCACCGTTTCAAGATTATGGAGCCGCTCAGAGAGTTGCGGACTTCCAAAGTGCATTTGGGAAAGACTCTCGATTGTTGACCAATAAAATCATCAAATATCTAGAATCTTTAGATTGATTCTTGACACTCAGTTGATTGCCCGCCACTTGCCATAAGATCACTCGATCAATAACTATCTTTTTTTTCCCGTAGCGGCAGTCGCCAAGACTTTCGGAATGAGCGGGCGCCGAAACTCTTGGCGAGTTTCGCTACGACAATAATTGATCGAACGAACGGTCCTTAGCGATCGGAATTTGGCGATCCTAACGAAATCCCATCGTCGTCCATCATGACTGTCTCGGATGTCTCGGATGTCTCGTCGGCGTATTCAACTATGTCTAGTTCGCCAGGCTGTTCCATATATTCCGATTCCATCATGTGGTCGCTGAGGATCGAACCAACCCGCCCATGCTTTCTGTCGAAACGAGGTGTTCGGGATCCAAATGTCACGTAATCGTCCGCGTAGGGAGAGCAACAAAGACTGCAGCCGGTTGCCGAGCAAATGACCAACACAAGTAATCCCATTGCAGACGGTTTCAATCGATTCATCACGAAACTCTTGTCCTTCGACGATTCCTATTGGACTTAACCGGCGCACGTGACGGCGATGACACCGGCATCCGCCAAGGCTAGCATTCGAAATGGTGAGTTGGAACTCGCCATCTCTGACACAACTCTCCTATCGGCTGAGATGAGCTATGCAGTTTAGGTTGAGATTGCGGATTGAGAAAGATTTTCCTAAGGGGGCAGGGGGACGAATTGTTCAGTTTCGAGTGATCAAAAGCCGAAGATGACCTCGTAATGAGATCCGAATCCAAGACTCCATGTTTCGAGCGAGTAACGAATTGAAAAAGCTTGGTCAGGGAACGCATGCAAGACGGCAACCATCGCATGGCAATCCCTGGTCGGTTTGTTTCATCGCGGCCCTTTCGTTTTGTCTCTGGGGCGCGAACGTTCTTCCCATCCAACAGGTCGAATATCAGCTCACTACGAACTTAGCGATTTCGCAACATCGGATGCCAATGTTGCAAAGACTGTCCGGCAAGACGACCAAGAGCGCGTCAAAAAATCTCGCCATATTCTCCGCGCTGGAAATCCAGTCGGATGAAACAATCCCGTCGGCATCTATGAACTCCGATTTGCGGTCCGTTCGAGTCAAAATTCGTTGCCCAATCCACTGCGATATTCATGATGTCGAGCGTTCACTCAACGAGCTGACCGCTCCATCTTTGGAGTCCTCCGAATGTCTCGTCTTTGCAAAGCAGCTTCAGAAGGAGCAATGGCTGTTAGAGTCATCCGCCCATTCGGTGAAACGGTTGGAGCTAGATCTAGAACGCGAAAGGAATGCGATCGCAACCGATACGGTCGATACCGAGCGAGCAGCGAGCCAGGACTCCGAGGAGCTTCGAACCTCCACTCCGTTTCGCTTGGCGTCGTTCCCCGTCCCTCAGCAGGCTCAATCAGAACTCATGGAAAAGCTACGTCGATTGAATCAAACCAGGACGGAAAACGTAGATTCTATGTTGCTCACGCTTGAGCGGTTGAAGGCCAAAGCACGCGGTTTCCTTTCGTTGACCGGCTCCCCCAGAATTGATCCGGTGGTCCGACCGCTTACCTTTTTCCGCTTCCTGGTATTGTGTGTGTTGTGCGCAACGGTGTGGTTGCTGTTAATGGGATGGTTGCACCCTATTCTAGGCAGAAGGCTGTTTGGAAAAGAAAGCCCGCAGTTCAATCGAACCGATTCACTACCTCACGAAACATCGCCCGCGCCTGAAATCTCAAATCCCGGGAACCAAAAGGCTATCCGTTGGATGCAACGAGAAGGAATTCCCTATCTTGGCGCGATTCAAGTCTTTACCGAAGCGAGCGCTGTCAACGACGTAACCTCTGAGTTGCGCACTCAGCAGACAGTGAGCTCGATGCCAACGGAACGTCCAGCGTCGAAACTCGACTCGAACCAGTTGCTGAAGAGCCTAGGCGAAGGTTCGCTGGTGTTATGGATTGGATTATTTGCAGCGAGGCTCTTGTTCGATCCGCTCTGGCGGGAGCTCATCGCTGTAGCGCCCTTGGCCGCCATCTCACGCATGATCTCGGGAATATAGTAATAAGGTTCATAGTGGTGACAAGGCTAATCTTCATTCCAAAAAACCCACGTGTCCGAAAACGCCCGCGGCATGGAGTGAGCCGAAATCTGCTCATCGCAGGACTGGCCACGCTAGTCCTGTCCTCGTTTTCCGTGCTCGGACTATTTATTTATGTCAATGGGGCAGCGCCTAACCCCACCGAGCAACTTGAGATCGCAATGCGGCTCATGCGGAAGGGTGAAAGCGAGTCCCCATTCCGAATCGCCAATGCAATCGATCCTAGGTCTCTAAAAAAGAAAGCGGATTTATCCAAACGTGAATTCCTGTTGGGAGCGAATGAGCGCAAGACCGCCGAAGGAATCGTACAGCGCAGGATCGCCCGCGATAAAAACGAACATGCAGTAAAGCACTTGGAGAAGAGTCGTGACCTCAAATTTCCGGAAGGATACGAAGGGCAAGGCAATTTCTACCTTGGTATGGCCTTGTTCGATTTGTTCCGTTGGGATGAAGCGGAGGCACCATTGGAGCTTGCTTCGGAAAAATGGCCCCAAGGGAGAGCCGATGCGATCGAACGACTCATTGACATTGACATGTCGTTCGAAAATCAGGATCCGGAGTCCGCGTTAGCTAGAATTGAACACTGGCGAAACTTGCCACGAAGCTCCGCCAACGAGTTCGATCGGTCGACGGTTAAGGAGATGCAAGCAACCTATGCTCAGGCTGACTTCACGAAGGCCGCGGAATTGCTCGCCAACGTGCCAATGGATTCCCCATATCGTCCAGGTGCCGACCTTGTCCATGGGCGGTGTATGCAACGGTTG
>JBBRJI010000337.1:0-6541 GCA_038219625.1 Pirellulales bacterium
TTACGCCAGCGAATTGAGACGGCAAGGCTGGGGCCGACTCGGCGATGCAAAACGGTGTCCCCGAGTTTCCCTGTTTCCCCGTGTTTCCACCCCGCTCAAAGGCTGTGATTTTATAGTACTAATCACACTCCGTGTGATTTCCGCAGTTCAAAGACCTTTGGTTTCCAGGCAACATCACACGGAGTGTGACGGATACTTTCTTTGGATTCAAAAAAATTTATAGCCTCCCGTTGAAGCCTCGCGAATCATTGTGATCGAGAATCAACCACAACCTTGGAAGGTCGTACAGCTTATGTGTCGTTGGCCTAAGGCGAGCCGCTAAATGAAAATCCACTAGTGCCACAAACCTGAAGTCTTACGTCACGCTAAACTCCGTTGGTCACCGATCCGCTGGGCTACCTCACATAGCACCAGGAACAGACATGCGCGATGTCGGCAGCAGAATGTAATCGCGCTGAATGGCTGCGAGAATGAGCGCTTTGGACTCAGCGACGCTTAGCTCGGTTTGACTTGCTACTAGTTCTACTTCCGTTGCAAGATTCTCATCATGAATGCAGTCGTGTAACCACCGGCTGAAGTCCTTTCTTTTTAAGTGGTAGTCCCAGGTCTCGTCGTCGATGCCTTCGGCAATTTGGTAAAAGAGGATCAGATTCTGAGCTCGCAAATTCAGAACGCCATTCGGACCACGGAAGTAGAAACTCTTTTCGGGAGCCAGTTGGCCTTCCGCGTATTTCCGACGATGTCGAGAATGTTCTCGATCGCTTTTCAATGCGCGGAAGCGAATCGGACTTGTGGAATCGGTGGTGTTCCATAACCACATTTCGCCAGTTTCAAGATGGGGTGGAGGCAGTTGGAGGGACTTCCTGCCCACCGCGTTCGCAAAATCATTTAAGGTGATTTCAGCATCTTGTCCTACGATCGCCATCACTTCAACCCGTTGAAGCACAGCCAAGGGAAGGGAGGACGCATCGACAGTAATCAGCACGACGTTGGTCCAGTCGCTAGGAAGCAACTCGGTGGGAGGCTGCCAATTGGCGGGCATCAAATGATGCGATTCATCCAAGATCAACCAATGCGGCCTACCGGTTTTTGTTCGAAGCTGATTGAGTTGTCCCAGCAATTGCAAGAAAAAAGTGGGGCGGTCAGGAATGGGGATGCCGGTCAAACAGAGAACAACATTGGAAGTTGGCTTTTCCAGAGCATGCATAGCTTCCGCTATTTGCGGAGCCGCGTTTGGGCCTCCCAGGACGATAGCTCCCTCGAAGGATTCGAAGTCTCCTTCTGGGTCAACCAGGCAAAATTGATACTCATTTTCCATGATGGTATCAACAATTCGGTTGGCCAAGGTAGATTTCCCGCTGCCCGATGGACCACAAATAATTACAGGACCACCAAAGGAGGGCAAACACACTTCGTTGGTTTCACTGGATCCAATTAGCAAACGGTGTTTTCGTGTAGTAGCATGGAAATCACGCAGGTCGTTCTCCACAATCTGATCGATCAGTTCGGTCACGCCTGAACCGTGGTCTCCTTGCAACACGAGGTCGACTGTATCTTTGAGAGAAGGTAATGCATTGGCCGTCGCAGCAGAAAACTCGCATACTTTCAAGAAAGCATGATCATTTTCAGCGTCGCCGACTCCAATCGCATTGTGTGGTGACAGCCCCATTTCCAGCAAGACACGTTGCAACCCAGTGGCTTTGTTAGTACCTGGCGGCAATACCATAACTGCACCTTTGTTGAAGACAACATGCAGCTCCAGTCCTAGATCGCGAATCGTATCCAAAACAATATTTTCGTACGGACTCCAAGTGGCAACGACGCAACGGCCAACCGAAATCCCACCGACACCCCGTTGCGTGAGCGTTTCGACGAATTGAAGAGGGGCTGGCTCTCCGAGAAGGATTTCTTTGTCTGTTGAAGGTTCGTAAAGAAGACCACCATTTTCCGCGACAACCCAATCAAAAAGGCTTATTTCGGAAAAAATTGCTTTCAGGGCTGGCAGTTCGCGACCCGTGACCAAAACCAATTTTCGCCCGGAGTCTGCAAGTCTGTGAAGCGCACTGATCGTTTCGGGTGCCACGACACCGTCATGGGCAAGTGTGCCATCATAGTCAGTGGCCAGGATGTGATAACGCATGTTCCATAATTCCAGCTTGTTCGAGTACCGATTGCCGTGGCAACGTCCTCAGGGCCGTACGTCTTGGCTTAATGAGAATTCCGTGCAACGATTGATTGGATGGGGAAACGCTTAAGGAACCACTATCGCTAGTTCGCTTACGGAATTCTTCGCCTCCGAATCCCTATCCGTAGCTACTTCAGTTTCGCGGACAATACCTGTACTTGGTTCCGTAATCTCAGATGAATCGAAAAGTGAAAGCGTAGCGTAACTGATCATGCGACACATCGCATGCAAGCGGTGAGAAGTGTAATCGACACCAGCCTCCTTGAGCCTTCTTTTAATGTCGCTATCGAGAGTCCTGACTCGCCAATTGCCTACCGCGATCCAACCGTTGAATCCTGCTTTCCGCAGTCTTCGCGCGAATGCTTCGATGAGCTCCCATGGATTGTTAGGGAGGGAACTTACGAGAACAATGGAATAGTTGCCCCTAACGATTTGCCTTGCCGTTGTTGCATCAAGGCTATGGCCAAGTGACCACTCTATTTTCGGGTCAAATATCTCGACAGCGCGAAGAGTTGTATCCGTGCGGTCACCCCCAAGGCTGATGCCGTAGGCCTTTGGTCCAACGACCAAGGTCGTTCCCTCAGGGATAGTATCTTGGTGGTTAATTTTGTCTAAGGGCGTGGACTTCGAGTTGGTTGCGTCCATGATTTTCCAAATCAATCCGTTATTACGCTGACAAACTTGGCGATGGACTTCGGAAGAAATAGAATTGGTTTTGAGTTCGTGGTCTGCATGCCTCATGCTGCGAATGGCTATTTTATCGACTACGAAGGGCAAACCTTTACTGTTGCAAATAGACGTCAACAGCGCGCCCGCCTCATTAATGTCATTCGCCAGTAAGCGTTGAAAATAAACTAAATGTGCGGGCAACGCCCGAGCATCTCCTAAAAGGAAATCCAGTGATCGCAAATAAGGAATGTGTCGTCCCAAGGTTGCAAGCATCAGGCTTAACGGTGTCGCCATCAATAAACCCAAGGGTCCCCAAGCCCATGTCCAAAACATAATTGCAATCAGCAACGCAAAAGGATTCATTCCTACGGATTTTCCAAAAAGCAGCGGCTCGATGAAATTGCACGTTACTAATTCTAACGTCAAATAGGTCGTGACAACGCAAATGGGGGCAACCCATCCTGGCAGAAAAAGCAGACTCACCGAAAGTGGTAATAGCATCGCTATCAGGCTGCCAAGAACGGGAACAAACCGAAACACGAAGGCGACCGATCCCCAAACTGCTGCATAGGGAACTCCAAAGAGAAACAACGCGATTCCAAAACAGACCGCAAAACCGAAATTGATCGCGACGAGCCCCAGTAGGTAGTTGCTAAGTCGGCTCGACGTTTCATTGACGATTGTGGTGACACTCGTCAGTTGACTGTTCCCGAAAATTGCAAGAAAGCGGTTTCTCAGGTCCTCCCGTGATATTAACATGAAGACCACTAAGACGATAACGATAACGGCTGATGCGATTGGCTCGACGATCGGCAAAATGATGCTTGGAATGGAAGTCAACCAAGGCATTGCCGAATCCCCTTCGACGACAACTACTTTTTGAACATCGACGGACTCCGCGGAAGGGTCGCTAACATCTATTTTGTGTAACATCTCCTTCGACAGGTCAATCAATTGACCGACGGTTGAATTAGAGCCCGTTCGAAAACTAGCGAGTTTCGTTTCAATCTCTTGCTTGTGCTGGGGTAATTCCGCGACCAACCGATTCAATTGGGATGCAAGTTGGGCTCCCAGCAACAAGGTTGCTACGGTAAGGAGAGTGACGATTATGCCAACCGCTGGAATTCGTCCAACGCCATTTTTTTCCAACCACCGAACCACGGGCGTAAGTACAAATGCCAGGATAAAACTCAAGGACAGCGGCGCGAGCAATGGCTTGCCAAACAGAATGATGGCAATGGCCATGCAAAAAATAGATAATGCCAGGAATGTCCGAAATAGCGCGTTGTTAGCCAAGAGATTCATGTAACCGTCATTAGAAAAAAGAGAATTTGTCGCTGCAAAATAGGGTAGCGGATTACCCTATTCCGTTGTCCGCCGAATCCTCTTTATTGTTGTCCGGCGTTCCATCTACTTTTCAATAGCTTCAGATTCCAATTCTGCCTCGTGTCACGTTGGCGATCAAACTGACCGCGAACAACACCAGAAACAGGAAGAAAAGAATTTTGCCAATTGAAGCTGCACCGGCCGCGATTCCGCCGAATCCGAAAACAGCTGCGATTAGCGCCAAGACGAAAAAAGTGAGTGCCCAGCTGAGCATTTTCGACTCCAAGTTTGTTAATTGCTTTGTTTGACCAACCTTAACTCCGATGTTCGATGGAAGGCAATCGTCGTGCCAATAATTGGCGAAAGCAAAGAATTTACTTGTCGGCATCGATAAAACGCTCTTTGGTCCTCGCTCTGCCACAGATCCTAACGGATTGGTCGATCATCGATCACCTCGGTCGTTCTGCGTCAGGTTTAAGCGTGGATTTCCATGCATTCTACAAATGGCACGACGATTGCTTTCAATGCTATACGGTAGTCCGATGGACCATAAACGGATAATAAATCAACTTTACGTGCTAAGCACATGGAGAATACTGATGATTTCTCGCGAACAGTTAATGGGGAATTGGAATGGCGTAGTGGGTTCGATCAAAGAAAAGTTTGGCGAATTCACGAAGGAAGAATTATCTAAAGTGGAAGGGAATTTCGAACAACTCGTGGGGTTGATTCAGCGCAAAACAGGCAAAAGCCGGGAACAAATTGCGTCGTTCGTCTCCGAATGTTGTGAGTCGGCTGGTACGACATTTAACCAAGTTGCCAATCGCGCATCGCAATATGCCGACGTCGCCAGCGATGTCATTCGCGACAACTACGACCGAGTCGCGACCGAAGCAAAAAAAGGTTTTGAATACACAGCCAAGAGTGTTGGTCGCAGACCAATGGAATCAATTGCGATTGCCGTAGCTTCGGGAATCTTGGCAGGCATCCTTGTCGGAATATCCATCACGAGTCGAAGGCGATAGACATGAGTGCGCCGACTCCAACGGAAGATGTGGACGAACTCATGGAACGAATGAGAGCGGTCCGGGCCTCGGGTTATGATCACGCCGGATCGCTTCACGTTGACGCCAAGCGATTGGTGGACTGGAAAGAATACGTTCGCTCCAAGCCACTTGTTTCGATTGCAGTCGCATCCCTAGTTGGATTCGGCGTGGTGCGTAGTACGTTTCGAGGTACTTCACCGCCGACGTCGTCGTCACCTGAATTTTATCCGGCGGTCACTCCGTCATCTTCGAACCAAGCAACTTGGAAGAGTAGCGCGATTTCGTTGGCTACGAACGTAGCGACGACTGCGCTAAAACACTACTTTACAACACTCATACAACGAGGCAAGACGGAGGGAGGTTTCCATGATAGATTTCGCAACTCAGGTTCGCAAGAAGAGAGAGTTGGATCCGACTGAAATTGATCCGTTCAAAATAGTCGGTTCGGTTTTTTCCAATCCTTTGAGCGAGACGGGAGCCGCACTTCCCGACGCTGCTAGACGAATTATTTCCTCAAATCCGCTAGGATCGCTTGCGTTGGCTTTTGGGATTGGAGGGCTAATCGGATGGTTGACCTCGAAAAGATAAACGGAAAATATGAGCATGCCGGTCCTCTCGGTCAGTTCACGGAGACCGCTGGGAAATTTGCATGTGACCTATTAGAGCTGTCCGAGCTCCAAGCCAAACTTTTCAAAGCGGATGCACGTGCCGTCATAAAACAGTCGATCGGCGCAATCGCAGTCGCTTTGATTGGATGCACTTGTCTCTTGGGTTGCATTCCAGTTGTGGTATTTGGATTGGCGTCTGCGGTGGCGTATTATTTTCAGATGGACGATTGGGTTGCCCAACTTTTGGTAGGCGGTGGATTGGCTTTGCTCAGTTTTTCGTCTGTAGCAATTGCCTTTAAGAATCTTTCGAGATCGAGTGTGCAGTTTCAACGCAGCACACAAGAATTTTCGAAAAATATTGAATGGACCAAGGACGTCATTCGAGGCGTCTCGAAATAATGATTTCATGTCTCTGACAAATTACAATAGGAATATATTCAAATGGTAAAAACAGCGAATGAAGAGAGCGTGGATAAACGACATGGCAGTGTGCCGGAGCAGTATAGTGCTATGCAGTCCTGCGAAACACAACTAGAAGACTTCGAAGTGCTCGTAGGAGATTTGCGAGACTCGTTAGGCGAATACTTGAAAAAGCGCCCAATAGTCGCATCGGGATTGGTGTTTCTCGCGGGCTTCTATATTGGCTGGAAGATCAAACCCTGGTAGTTCACAGTTAGGATCGCTCTTGTGTGCCCGATGCCGCAACC
>JBBRJI010000338.1:0-6520 GCA_038219625.1 Pirellulales bacterium
CGTTTCGCTCAGCCAATAGCTCAAGCGACGGGCCAATGCCCTTGGAATAAACGGACATACTTTTTAACTCCGAGTCGGGCGGGCGTTTCCCGAATAATTGGATCAACGGCAGTTTGCACTTCAACCGGTCGTGCAAATCCTTGAGTTCCTCCATTTCAAAGCACTGGAGGTAGCATCGATCGTTTTCGTTGTGGATTCCCAGCGTTGCAAGTAGTTTCAATAGCGATTCCCCCATCGAGCCGCCGAATTCGAACTTATGAAAGGCTGGGGACTTTAGTTCGATGTAGAACCCTGTGTTCTTGCCAGTCGTTTTGTTTAGGCCGTTAATAAGGTGAATCTCATCGACCAATCGCATGATCCTTTGACCAGCGTCCAGCGGAAACCGGTGAGGAAGGGCTGGTTGGTCCGAACCACGTCGCGTTCGTTCATGGAGCGTAAGCTGTTGAATCTCAATCCAGCTAAAGTCGGCAAAATAGTACCGCCCGTCTTTCCTTGCCCGGTGCGGGAAACGCTTTTCGACGTCCGTAGTTTCTTCCATCGTAATGTCGTGAGTCACCACGAACTCGCCATCTTTGCTAAGCACGATATCTTGTTCGATGAAGTCAGCATCTTGGGCGTGGGCAAGCGTTTTGGCCGCCTCCGTATGCTCGACCGCGTACCCACTGGCTCCGCGATGTGCGATGACGATCGGGTCACTTGGCTCAAGTAGGCAAAAAAGGAAAATCAAAAACCACGACATCGAAAACCTCCGTTTTTAGCATAAGGCGAACGGCAAACAGAAAACTACCAGGTCAGGCCACCGTGTTGCACGCGCAAATCGATTAGCGATGGGCGTGGGAAGTGTGGCAAAAGACTCTAGCGATTCACCACGCCCTTCGTACCTCAGAGCGTGCCACCCAGTTCATAGGTAGATTTCAAAATGCCCCTCGCGTAAAAGATACAACAACCGTCATTGTAGTGCAATTGTCCTCAATATTACCTTCCATTTTCCTGGTCGCTGCGTTTTGCGGCGACCAAATCTTGCCACCGAACGGCCGGCATAAAATCCTCTCCGTCACGCGGAAGCCGCGTAATCTTGGGAGCGTCAGGATACGTTTCAAGGAATCTTCGTAGCAATCGGTCGTTGGAGTCGACTGCGCGTTCCTCTGTTTTCCTGATTTCGTTCAGAACAATGCAGCACACATGGAGTCCCATTGACCTAGCGGCTGTCAAGGTAGTCAAGACTTGATTCACTACGCCGAGTCGATTCTCGGAAATCAGTACAACTGGAAACTGCAACTCCAACGCTAGTGCAGCGTTGGTCATGGTCCAACTGATAGGGGACATGAGACCGCCTGCCCCCTCGACAACCAGAAATTGGCAGCGACTAGACCAGTGTCTAGCGCCATCGAAGATCAACTCGTCCGAAACCTGCAACCCCTCCAATTCCGCGGCAATGGGAGGAGCCAAGGGAGCCAGGAAACGCTGGGGAGTTACGTCGGCTAGGGAGCCTCGTTGACCGCTCGCTTGCCAAAGTTGAAAACCATCGCTTTGCTCCAAGGTCGGTGCACCGCTTACAACCGGTTTGTAGGCGCCCACGGCAACCCCATCCCGCACCAAGGACTCAAGGATGCGGCAAGCGACGAAGGTTTTTCCTACCTCCGTGTCGGTTCCAAGAATCGTAAGGCCATCCGATCTTGATGGTCTTTTTTGTTTATCCATCCATGGAAATATCAAAGGGTGTTCTTTGCTTTTTCCGATTCCTTGGACTTAAACAAAAGCAGAAATACCCCTAGTGATACGAATAAAACTACGCTGGGCACCATCCAGTATCCGAACCAATCGGTGCCTCCCTCCGATGTTTTATAACGTTCGGACAATTGACCGCTCGTAATGGTGCCTAACCAAGTTCCAAGACCGTAAACCAAGAAGCCAAGGAGCGACTGAGCGCTTGCTTTTAAGTCATCCGGAGCAGATTTGTCTGCATGGATGAAACCAGCCGCAAAAAAGAAGTCAAAGCAAAAACCGTGCAACGCAACTCCGATAATGGCCATGTAAAACCATGGACTCTCAGGGGTTGCGTTCGCAAAAAGGAGATAGCGCAACGCCCAACAAAATAGTCCAACCGCCATCACCGACTTGAGACCATATCGCTTCAAGAAAAATGGCAACAAAACGAGAAGTAACAGCTCAACCCCTTGTCCGATCGCGAGGGTAGAGCCAACGTTTTCGACCCCTACTCCCTTGCCAAGGAAATCGCCAGCAGAATTGAAGTACATTCCCATCGCTATGGAAGCAACCAGAGTAATCACAAAGAATACCGCGAAGGAAAAATCCTTTAGCATCGCAAGCGCCCGAAGGAAATCCAATGCTCCAGCCCCTGAGCCCGTGGGAGGCGTTTTCGGTAATGCAACCAAACAATATATACCCAGCAATAACGAAATCACGGAAGCCTGAATGAGTGGCCCACCCGTCGCAATCGTATTTGGAACCGGCTTGCCATCCAAGCCTGGAGTTGAACCAGAAAATATCCTGTCGATGAGCAATCCCGCACAAATCCAGCCAATCGTTCCAAAGACACGAAGACCCGGGAAATCGCGTCCGCTGTCCGGCACGTTTCGGAAGGTCAAGGAATTGATAACGGAAAGGGTTGGATTGAAGACCATTGAATATGCGAAAGTTACCGCAAACAAAAACCAGTACTGTGAAGGGTCCGTCAATTGACTCATGAGAAATAGTAAGCCTGCACCCAAGATATGACAAATGGCCATCAGTCGTTCGCTGTTGATAACGCGATCGGCGAGGTAGCCAGCAAAGAGCATCGAAATCATCGCGCCTAGATACACATTCGCATTCAAAGCGGTAGCTTGTGTTGGAGTAAATCCTTTGCCCAACAAAAAGGGATAATAAACGATGACCCACGAACCCCAAATCGCAAACTGGAGGAACATCATGATCGACAAAATGATTCGCCGATCCAACGAGAGCGGAGGGGCGTTTGAACCAGTTTGCGTGTCAGCGAGAACAGCCATCAGCGGACCTTTCAGATTCCAATTCGTAGCACGGATTTACTCATTCTTCGACCTTCGTAAACGCTTCCAACTCAGTGCAAAATAGGTGTGGGGACAAGATTCATACGGAGATTCAATCTAAGATGTTGAAAAGCAAGCATTTACTGCTCCACAGCGTAGCTAAAACGTATGCCACTACGCAAGCGGGTGCTTCGCGGAATTTTCACCAACATTCGGAATTGCGACCTCCTATTTTGCCCAATCGCCCCCTATTTCGCAGTCGCCATGGCAATGAAATTCAAAGACTCGTAATACCCACCTAGAGACAATTCTTGAGCGTCATGAGCGTCGATCGAAGCTAAATTTGCAAGAATTCAGAATTGCTCGGAATTCTCACGAATTCAACTGCGGCAGAATACGAGTTGTCGCTCGCCTAATGGGAATGAACCAGCGGACCGAGGTATTACAGTGGAAGTATTCAATCGAACGAAAAAATCGATTCTGATCGTTGCAATTATCCTATTTGCCATATCGATCATGTCGAATGCGACTCAGGCGCAAAACGATCTCAGGATCAAGGATATTTGCCGACTCAAAGGCCAAGAAGAAAACACCCTCCAAGGCTTGGGGCTCGTGGTCGGTCTCAAAGGGACTGGCGACGGCGGCGATATCAAACCCATGGTCCGGGCACTGACTCGTTCGATGCAACTCATGGGAGGACAAATATCGAGCGATATCCAAGGTCGGCTCATTGAAAAGGAAATGGCCAACGCCAAAAACGTTGCCCTAGTCTTTGTCGAAGTCACCATTCCCCCGAGCGGCGCGCAACAAGGTGACAAACTGAGTTGCAAAGTGAGTGCGATTAGCGCCAAGAGCCTCGAGGGAGGTAACCTAATGCTGACCCATTTGCTGGGCCCGCGGGCAGACCGCCCGGTCGTATTCGCCTTGGCCAGCGGCCCAATCGTCATCGATAGCCCTAAGGTGCCGACCTCTGGCAAGATCATCGACGGATGCAAAATGGAGTTGACCGTGGCAAACGAATTCATCTCTGGCAATAAGATATCGCTCATTGTCGACCCGGACCACCGCTCGATCGCAACCGCGCAAAACATCGAGGACAGTATCAATGACTATCAAAGTAGTATCGAAGGCTCTTCACTTTCGAATACGTCCGGTCAGTACGCCAAGACCGCCAACAAAGCAGCCAAAGCAATCGATCAGACTACCATTGAAGTCATCATCCCAAGCGCCTACAAAGATCGTCCGGTACAGTTTGTGCATTTGGTGCTCGACTTGAAACTTCTCAATCTGCACAACAAGAAACGTGTCTTCATCGACGAACGCGAAGGAGTCCTAATCATCGGGGATGACGTCACGATCGCTCCGGTTGCAATCTCCCACAAGAACTTAACTATTTCAACGCGAGGTGCTTCCACCGGTAGCTTCGTCGCCGTAAGCTCACAAGATGGAAAGACCCCGCGTCCGACACTCAAAAACCTGACCGACGCCCTCAACGTTTTGGCCGTCCCAACAGCCGATCAGATCTCGATCATAAAAGCGCTCAAAAAACAAGGCAACCTATACGGCGAACTCATCATTGAGTAGGCCCGTAGGTCCGCATCTCCGAGTAAAACCCAATCATGGAAATCCAAAACCTACGCTCGTTACCACCGTCCTTTGGGCCAAGCGAGTTTTCACGATCCAAAGCAAACGAGACGTTGGGCAAACTGGACTTGCCAACGGATTTCAAAATCGATTCGCCTAAAATGGATAGCGAAAAAACAAGTGGACTTTCCGATACGAAACCAAAATCTGAAGAGGAGGATTTGCGGAAAGCTTTCCAAGATTTCGTCGGCCAAACCCTGTTTTCGCAAATGATTTCATCCATGCGAAGTACACAGGATGGCGCCGCCTATTTTGACGGTGGCAGAGCCGAAAAAATCTTCCAAGGGCAGCTCGAC
The DNA here is from genome assembly GCA_038219625.1 of Pirellulales bacterium. GTDB lineage: Bacteria > Planctomycetota > Planctomycetia > Pirellulales > Pirellulaceae > JBKCUI01. Next base: position 4,952 of record JBBRJI010000338.1, read on the forward strand.
CAAATCCTGTCGGAAGAATTGTCCGAAGCCAGCGCTTCCAAAATCTCAGACCCCATGTTCAAACTATTCCAGTTGAGACGACAATAGTCTCTCAATGCAAATCAAGTGCTTGGCTGTTCGAAAGAACAAGCTTCCTTGACTAACTGCTACAGAAGCGAAGCATTCTTCCTTCAAAGCATTCGTTGCCACCAAATCGAATTTGGAGCCCGGACGAACAATCTTGGTTATACCCGCATCCGAAGTAAAGTAGACGAGGCCGGATGCTGTGACGGGCGAAGTGCTGTAGTGTCCTTCCAAGCGAGCCACCCACAACTGCTCGCCGCTAACCGTGTCATAACAACTCGCTACCCCTTCATCGCTCGTCAATAGAAAGAATTTTCCTACGACAATCGGCGATGGTACATAAGCACAATTGCGTTTGGAACGCCAAAGGATATGCGATTCTGTAACGTTCCCCGTTCCAGTAGGATCAATCGCCAGGATATGTTTGTCAGGGAACCCAGCGGTCAAAAAAACACGACTTCCATCGTCAACCAACGATGCTACGAACTGTTCCGTCGGGCCATCCATATTCCAAATCGGTGCCCCGGTTCGCGGATCGTAACTCGTAACAGACTTATCCCCGGAAAGGATCATTTGCGTCTTTCCGCCAAAGTGCCTGACGATAGGCGTGACATAGCTTCGAGTTTTGTTTGCCCGCGGAATCTTCCAAGCTTGGCGGCCCGTTTTCTTCTCCAATGCAACGATATAGGAATCGCCATCGTGATCTCCGTTGATGATGATGAGATCTTCAAAGAGAACCGGGCAACTGCAAAAACCATGCACACTCACAAACTCGCCAGCTCGAACCATCCAACGCTGGTTGCCTTCGAAATCGTAGGCTGCAACCACCATATCACCGAGTGTGACTTCTCGCGGTTTCGAAACGTTGGTCGCCGTCACTAGTCGGTCGCTCGATTTTAGGAAAGTGACATAAACCAATTCCCCGTCGGTAGCAGGAGTGCTCGACGCGTAACTATTGAGTCCATGCTTTGTCTCCAGCGGCGACTCAACCACGGTTTTCTGCCAAAGCGTCTGCCCGCTGTTGCGATCCAAAGATATTAGGACACGAGCTTTAGTCTCGGGTATGCAACTCACGATGAAAATTCGGTTCTCCCACACGATCGGTGACGCGTGTCCTTCACCGGGCAGATCTACTTTCCAGCGAACGTGTTCATCTGAACTCCATTGCGTGGGCAGGCGGGTTTCGTGGCTGGTGCCGTCCCCTCGCGGTCCCCGCCAGCAAGGCCAGTTTTCAACTGCGAAACTGATATCGGGAAAATTCAATGCAAAGCAGAAAAAACAAAAAAAGTGAAATCGTAATTGGAGCATCGTAGTCATAGTCGTAGAGTGTGTGATCGTAAAATATGCACGATACAGTGTAGCTCAACACTCCGTGTTGAGTTCACGGCACGAATAAGTGCTGAGTTCACGGCACGAATAAGTGCTGAGTTCACGGCACGAATAAGTGCTGAGTTCACGGCCCGAATAAGTGCTGAGTTCACGGCACGAATAAGTGCTGAGTTCACG
>JBBRJI010000339.1:0-6513 GCA_038219625.1 Pirellulales bacterium
GCTCCGGATCCACGGACAGGTGCCAAGATCACCAAAGCCTCCGGTATCGATTGGGAAAAAGGGCGAAACCACTGGTCTTTCCAAAGAGTGACCAAACCGATTGTACCGTCGGTCAAGGACACCGGTTGGGCACGTGACGATCTAGACCGTTTCATCCTGTCCAAGTTGGAGTCCGCAAACTTGAAACCGGCACCGGATGCGGATCGATTTGCATTGATTCGTCGCGTGACGCTCGATCTGACGGGAATACCACCATCGGTTCAAGAGGTTGGTGATTTCGTGCGCGATCCGGACTCGGACGATGAGGCGCTTGCCAAGGTAGTCGATCGTTTGTTGCAATCCTCGGCCTTTGGTGAGCGTTGGGGTCGGCATTGGCTCGATGTAGCCCGATACGCTGACTCGGTCGGAAAGACACGCAATGTTCCCTTTCCGTATGCTTGGCGTTATCGAAACTATGTCATCGACGCATTCAACTCCGATAAGCCCTACGACATGTTCCTTGCCGAACAAATTGCGGGGGATTTGATGGACGCCAAGGACTCCAAAGATCGCGAGGAAAAGTTGGTAGCCACGGGCTTGTTTGCATTAGGCTCCATGGATCTCAACGAACGCGATAGGGAGCAATTCCAACTGGATCGCATCGACGACCAGATGGACACTCTCGGTCGAGCCACCATGGGGCTCACGCTTGGTTGTGCGCGTTGTCACGATCACAAATTCGATCCGATCGCTCAGACCGACTACTACGCGATGGCTGGAATTTTCGCGAGCACGACAACCTTGAGCGGCCAACAGAGTCGTCAAGGTGGCAGCAAGGAATACCACCATCCGAATCTGCTGGCCCGTTTGGATGCCCCACTTCCTTCGAAAAAAACGGCGGGCATGGATTCGAATGCCGTTATGGTGTCGCGTCTGCAGGACCGACTTCAGCAGATTCAAGCAACTATCAAAAAGAACGAGATCAGCAGAGTACGTCGTAATGAAGTCAGAAAGGAAGTTGCTTCAATTCGCGAGCAGCTTGCCGAATTGGGGAGCTCAGCAGCCGGTCCGAAAAAAGCCAGTAACAATACCGCATCTGACGAACGTGTGGATCCGAATGCACCGCTGGCAATGGCCGTTTCCGATGGCAAAGTTGAGGATCTTGCGTTGCGAGTTCGAGGCGAGCCGGATATCAAGGGGGAAGTTGTACCACGCGCATTTCCCGTTATCCTGAAACAAGTCTCCGCCCCTGAGCTGCCCAACAATGGCAGTGGACGCCTCGAGCTATCAAAGTGGCTCACTTCTCGCGAGCACCCGTTAACAGCCCGTGTCATGGTCAACCGAGTTTGGGCACATCTGCTCGGGCGTGGCTTGGTTGAGTCGCTAGACAATTTCGGTGCATCGGGTGCGTCCCCGACACATCCGGAATTGCTCGATCATCTCGCGACCCGTTTTATGGACGATGGGTGGTCGGTGAAGTCTGTTGTTCGAACGATTGTGATGAGTCGGACGTATCGATTAAGTGGCCAACATCTATCAGCCAATGCAGCGACGGATGAAGACAATCGTCTCTATTGGCGAGCCAATCTGCGACGTCTTGAAGTCGAGGCGATCCGGGATTCGCTCCTCGCCGCCGGTGGAATGCTAGAAACAGAAAGGCCAACGGGAGCGCCCTTCGACGCGTCCGGTGTTGCTGACCTAGCCAAAGGCGACAAGAAGAAACGAAAATCCGCCTCAACCGATCTAATCGGACAACCCATCCGTAGTGTCTATTTGCCCGTGTTTCGGTCGAAGCTGCCTGGCATGTACACGGTGTTTGACTTCGCAGAACCGGATCAAGTCAATGGCCAACGCGACGTGACGACAGTTGCGCCGCAAGCGTTATTCATGCTGAACAACCCTTTCGTGGTCGATGTCTCCGCACGGGCTGCGGATCGCATTCTGGCACAGAAACTGTCCGACGATAGCGAGCGGGTTCGCTACGCCTATGCTTACGCGCTCTGCCGGTATCCGACCGAGACCGAAACAGCTCGAGCAATAGCGTTTCTAGGTAAAAGCGGAGATCGTCGAAGCAACTGGGCGGCATTTGCCCAGGCGCTGTATTCGGCCGCAGAGTTTAGATACATTCCTTAATCGAAATCGATGCGATGATGAACACTTGTCGTAACACGTACTCTCCTATAACCCGGCGTGGAATGCTGCAACATACTGCCGCTGGTTTCGGCTGGGTGGCCTTTGCCGCATTGAACGCCAATCTGGCTCAAGCTGGCGATGAATATATTTCCCCGCTAACGCCAAAGCCGCCCCAGTTTCCAGCCAAGGCGAAACGCGTCATCTTCCTGTTCATGCAAGGAGGTCCAAGCCATCTCGACACGTTTGATTGGAAGCCCGAACTAATGAAGAGTGGCGGCAAGTCCTCTGCCAGCCTCGATAACGACAAGGGCAGAGGAGGTACGCTACTTGCGCCCCAGTTCCAATTTGCACCGCGGGGACAAAGCGGCTTGCCAATTAGCGAATTGTTTCCGGAACTCAGCCGGCACGCCGACGATTTATGCTTACTCAATGGAATGCATACGTCCAACGCCGCCCACCCTCAGGCGACGATCGCCTTGCACACGGGCAGTGTCAATTTCGTCAGGCCTTCGATGGGCTCGTGGGTTACCTACGGACTTGGATCGGAAAACGAGAATCTTCCTGGATTTGTTACGATCAATCCAGTCGGCCTAGGTGGTGCACAAAACTACGGATCGTCGTTCCTGCCTGCATCGTATCAAGGAACGCGGATCGACCTGGAAGCGGGTGGCATCTTGGATATTCGTAACCGACATCTCGGCAAAGAACGCCAGCGATCCCAGATCGACTTGATTCAAGAAATGAATCGCGGTCTACTGGAAAAACATCCAGGGCAACTTGAACTCGACGGCGTAATACAGTCGTTTGAGTTAGCCTACCGCATGCAGACCTCGGTACCGTCGGTACTCAATCTGGACGCCGAGAAGGCGAGTACCCTCGATCAATACGGAATCAACAATGAAGACACGAGAGATTTTGGTACCCAATGTCTCATGGCGCGACGACTCGCAGAGTCTGGCGTTCGCTTTATCCAAGTCAGCAGTAGGGGCTGGGACCAGCACAAAGATTTGAAGTCCTCCTTGTCGAAGAACTGTCGCGGCATCGATCGTCCCATCTCGGCCTTGTTGCAGGATCTCAAAGACCGCGACATGCTCAAGGAAACGCTCGTGCTCTGGGGAGGCGAATTCGGTCGAAGCCCACAGGACCAAGCCAATAGCGGCGATGGTCGTCGTCACAATAATCAAGGCTATAGCATGTGGATGGCAGGCGGTGGTGTGAAAGGCGGCATCCGCCACGGCGGCACAGACGAATTGGGCGGAACCTCGGTTCTCGGCAAGCTTGGCACGCATGATCTTCATGCAACCATGTTGCATCTGCTCGGCTTCGACCATACCAAGCTCACGTATCGTTACGCGGGTCGCGATTTCCGCCTCACCGACGTTTATGGAGACGTGGCCAAGGATATCATCGCCTAAGGTAAGCGAGAGGCTGGAGTTTGGGGAACAAATTACGGAACGGTACATACCGTTTGCCATGATCAGGCGAATGAGTTCTAATCCAGGGTGGCGTGGTGTTGGCGATTGATTGGTGCGTCTCTTTTCGTTACCAGGAGAATAGCGATCCGAAATGAGCACGGCTGAAAAACCTAATTTCGTCTCGGTCGCCGACTATCTTGTCGCCGAAGAACTCGCCACCCTCAAGAGCGACTACATCAATGGCTGGGTACGAGCCATGTCGGGCGGAAACGTTCGACACAACCGCATCAAAGTGAACATAGTCGTTTGCTTGTCGAATCAGTTGAGGGGCAATCCATGTCAAGTCTACGACTCGGATATGAAAATCCGAATTCGTCAAGATTTATCAAAGAAGTTTTACTATCCAGACGCTTCGTTGGTGTGTGAAAGCAACGGGCCGACAGATTCGTTTCAGGATCGACCGGTTTTAATCGTCGAAGTTCTTTCGAACTCTACGCGCGCGATCGACTTGGACGAAAAACTAGAAGCATACCTGACTATTGAAACACTCCAGTGGTATATCCTGTTGGAACAGCACGAGTCGCTTGCAATCATCATGCGCCGAACTGAAAAAGGGTTTCTTCGTGAGACGGTTGCAGGACTCGACAGAACCATTGAATTGTCGATGCTTGGGTTGCAGTTGCCACTTTCCGAAGTTTATGCCAATGTCGATTTCACGGCGACTGCCATCCACGAGTCCTGACCGAAAAACGGCGCTTTCATCGCAATTATGCGAGGGACAGTTTGAAATCTATCAATAAACTGGGTGGCACGTCCCTGAGGTACGAAGGGCGTGGTGAATCGCTAGCTAGCTAGAGACATTTGCCACACTTCCCACGCCCATCGCTAATCGCTTTGGGCGTGCCACACGGTGGCCTAGTAGTCTTCTGTCTGCAGCTCACCTTAGCGCATTGTTACGGCTTGATTTTAGGATCCGTTTAAAAGTGGCCCGGGCGTCTCGAACATGAATTCACGGGCGGGACGCCCATGCCACGCACATTATTGCAAAATCGTTGCTTGGAACTCAGCTTGGCAAGCGGATAGGACATTTTGCATGACGGTGTCGGCTTGTTCGCCGGTCAATGTTTCCGTGTCGCTTCGCAAATGCATACTCAAAAGTACCCGCTTCTTTCCAGCGCCGTCCTTACTCGTATCGCGATAGATTTCGCGGAACGCGACGTTGATGCACAGCGGCCCAGCAGCCTTTTGAATCGTAGCCGAAATCGCTTGCCATTGGGTGGCTTCGTCCAAAATCAAATTCAAATCACGCTCGACCGTAGGGAATGGAACGATCGGCTGTAGCTGCGGGATCAATCTGGCATGTTCGAGCAGCATATCGAGATTCATTTCTCCCACCGCAGCCTCGCAATCCAGTTTCATCGCATCGACTATCGACCGATTCAATTGGCCAACCCAAGCGATCATTTCGCCGCCGACCTGCCATGCGATGCCGCTGTGGGGTGCCAAGAAGTTCCATTCGACCATGCTCTTGGAAAGTTTGGCTTGCATGAATTCTGGGCCGCAACCGCGATCAAGGATTTCTTCAAAGGTTCCCGCCACACTTCGGATGTCGGATAATCCAATAACGCCCAAATTGAATTGTTGGCCGGGCAAGCCCGTTGTGAGTGGCAAATAGACGTTGGCGGTTTCAAATAACTGCGAATCGCGATTCGACTGCGACTGGTTGTATAACTTAGCTGCGACCAAACTGGGAATCAACGAGCGCCGCAGTTGATTTGCACCCTCTAGCAATGGAATGAGCGTTGTCATTGCATCTTCCTTCGTCCATGGCGAAAGGCTAGATGTCGGTGATTTACCGATCAAGCTGGGCGTCATGGTCTCGTTAAAACCGGAAGCGCAAACCACTCGCCGGACCGTTTCCATCACGATGTCTTTGGGACGTTTGGCGGAGGAAACCAACGGTACCGCTGCATCCTCTGGAATCTGCTCGTAACCGTGGATTCGAGCTATCTCTTCGATCAAATCGATCTCGCGAGTGAGATCCGATCGGTAGCTTGGGGAAACAATTCGAGCATGGGCATCGCTCGGATCGTTCTCCACGTGACAACCCAAGTGGACCAAAATCTCCAGCGAGCGTTCCCACGGGACCGCAATGCCAAGGACACTTTCGATCTTGCCCTCTCTCAACAAAATTGGCGGTCGTTCACGGTAGCGTTCGCCTGTGTCGACCGAGCCTGAGAGAAGCTGTCCGCCAGCCGTTTGCAAAATGATTTCACAACAACGACGCGAAGCCCAATCCATGTTGGCTTGGTCGATTCTTCGTTCGTAACGATAGGACGACGGCGAATGCAACTTGAGTTTCCTCGCGGTTCGGCGAATCGACAGCGACACAAACTCGGCCGCTTCCAGCAAAATATCTACAGTGCTTTCGGAGACTTCGCTCACGACACCACCCATCACACCTCCCAAGGCCACCGCTCGTTCGGCGTCGGCAATCACCACCATCTTCGGGTCGAGCTGATACGTTCGATGGTCGATGGCAATGAAGTTCTCTTTGTCACGGGCTGGCCGAACGATGATGCGTCCACCGCGAATGTTGGCAAAGTCGAACGCATGCAATGGCTGCCCGCACTCAAACATCACGTAGTTGGTGGCGTCCACTACGTTGTTGATCGGCTTAACTCCGATTGCAAGCAACCGCTTCTGCAGCCAGAGCGGGCTTGGTCCGATTTTGACACCCCGAATCAATCGACCAATGTAACGAGGACAGGCTTCCTCCATTAGGTTTTCAATCACAAGCGCGTTCGACGCCGGTTCGTCTGTTGTCTTGAGTTGCGGTGAAGGAAACCGCAATTCGCTTTGCAATAGTACAGACGCTTCTCGGGCAATACCGATGTGCCCCAAGCAGTCCCCTCGATTGCTGGTGATTTCCAAGTCGATCACTGGCACGCCATCGACCATGACGGTGCTCTCATGATTCAAGCCC
>JBBRJI010000340.1:0-6500 GCA_038219625.1 Pirellulales bacterium
GCCTGGGTCGATGCCTGCGTCGATGAGTTCTTGATGGATCTGTTCCAGCACGCGGTCAGACCTTACAAACTCCATCGATGGCTCTTTCGAATCAACGTTACTCTCTCGATCTGACTTCGCAATTTCTATCTTTTGATCTGAATGATTGGTAAAGTCGAGCGGCGGGTCTTCTGAGGATGCAATCTGGCTTTGTTGAGTTGGTTCAATTGGATCATGCTCGTTCCCTTGTGAGTCATTCTGAGTAAGATCCATTGTGTTGGAACTAGCGGTCACTTCGATTCGCGAACGTCCAAAGATTCCGAAGCGTACAGCCCTCGTTTCTAAAATGGATGCGTCTGAACCAAATTCTACTCGAATTTGCTGAAAGGCCTCCTGCAGTGTCTTAGATCGAAAGGTCTTGATACGAATAGGAGTGTTCATGGGCTTACACCTTAATCACTTGGATTACTGGTCACTGACCATGGCAATGGATTCTACGCTCGTATCTCTCGATATTTCGTTGTAGCTCAGCACGCGAAGATCAGGCAATGCTTCTTGCGTAATTTGCCGCAGCGGAACGCGGATCTTTGGACTGACCACAACGCATCTAGGTTTACCGAGTTGGTCGAGTTTCTTGATTTGATCGGCGATGCGATTGCAGGTTTTGGAAATCGAGTCGGGCGACATACGGATAAAGATACCGCGGTCCGTTTGTTCTGTTCCAGCAGCGATGCGATCTTCCATGGCTGGATCAAGCGTTACCACTCGGAGCACTCCTGCACTGTCGCGATATCGATGGGATATGGTTCTTGCCAATCGATGGCGAACGTATTCCGTTAGCCAAATCGGATCTTTGATCCGGTGTGCGTAGTCGCCGAGTGTTTCGAGAATGATGCTGAGTTGGCGAATGGGGATATCCTCGCGAAGGAGGTTCTGAAGCACTTGTTGGACTTCTGCTAGTTTCATTTGCGCTGGAATCAGCTCATCGACCACCGTCGCTGACGTCTTCTTGAGTTGGTCCACAAGCTGCTTCGTAACTTCGCGAGTAAGCAGTTCATCCGCATGTTTGCGGGCGGTTTCTTGGACATGGGTGGCCAGGACTGCACCGCACTCAACCACTTGGTAGCCATAGATTTCAGCTTGTTGACGATTTCTTGGATCGATCCACACCGCTCGTTTTCCGAAGGCAGGGTCGGTGGTTTCATCACCCATGATAGCACCCTTGGTGAGCCCTGTATCAATTGCCAGCAATCGATCAGGACGAAGCATACCGGTGGCGATACTGTTTCCAGCCATCTCGAGTTCGTAGGTATACTCGGGCAGGCTCATCCGGTCCTTGATGCGTACCATTGGAAGTAAGACACCCATTTCAGTCGCAAGCGTTGCACGCACTGTCGAGATCCGCTTCATAAGATCACCGCCGCGATTCGGATCCGCCAAGACGATGAGCTTGGCGCCGAGTTCAAGTCGGAGTGGGTCAACTTCTAAGTAGTCTTCGACTTTCTTTTCCGGGGGAGCTTTTTTGGCGGTATCAGCATCTCGTCCCTTCTTTTCAATGACTTGGGCATCTTGTTTTTTCTGACGCTGCATGATGAGAGCAAGCCCAATGCAACCGCCCCCCATGGTTACCATGGGAACAGCAGGAAGCTGTGTGAAAGTCATCAAAAGCAAGAAGACGCCCGAGATAATCAACGCTTGAGGGCGAGAAAAGATTTGCTTTAGGAACTCGCCGGAAAAATCGGATTTTTGCGTGCTTCGAGTTGTTAATAAGGCGGCAGCCAAGGAGATCAAAAACGCTGGCACTTGGCTTACCAATCCGTCGCCAATGGTTAACTTCGTGTAGACATTGGCTGCTTCCGCAAACGTCATTCCCGAGTACATATAGCCCATGTACAGGCCGCCTACGATGTTGAGCAGCGTGATCGCGATACCTGCAATGGCGTCTCCACGAACGAACTTGCTGGCACCATCCATGGAGCCATAGAAGTCCGCTTGTTTTGTTATCTCTTCGCGACGGCGTTGCGCTTCCTTCTCGTCGATGGCACCCGCGCTCAAGTCGGCATCGATTGCCATTTGGCGTCCGGGCATACCGTCCAAAGCAAATCGTGCAGCAACTTCCCCGATTCGTGACGCACCTTTGGTGATCACAATAAAGTTAATTAAGAAGATAATAATGAAAAGGATGATCCCAACTTCGAGGGAGTCACCGGAAACGAATTCTCCGAAGGCTTGAATGACGTGGCCCGCCGCGTCCATTTTTTCGGATCCTGCCCGTGTTAAGATCAAGCGAGTCGTCGCCAGGTTTAGCACCAGTCGTGAAAGTGTCGTAGCCACCAACATCGCCGGAAAAATGTTGAATTCCAGCGGGGATTCGATGTAAATCGTAGTCAGAAGAATGACAACCGCGATCGCAATATTCGCGGATAGAAGGACATCGAGCAAGGCTGGGGGGAGCGGAACCAGAATTACGGCCAGGCATGCGATAATTCCAATCGGAACAATTGCGTGTCGGTGCCGTAAGAATAGTTTGGTCCAAAAATCCATCCAGGTTTGTCCTGATGCGAGAACTTTAGAAAATCCGACAAGTATTTGGAAAACTACCTAGGTTTCCTGGTTGATGTCTATATCGTTTTCCGGAAGCGGACGATAATGTACGGACTCAAGGTGCCCAAAACGGATTTGGAATTTGCACCGATCCAATTGATGGCATTAGCTTTAACGACGAATTCGGCGAATGGCTTCTAACGAATCGCCCCAAACCATCCAGTACCCAGTTCTTTCACCACGATTCTGGCACGGAATGCCCTCGCGTGTTTGGTTGCCCTTACTTTTTAAGAACTCCTTCAGCGTTTCTCTATCTCGGTTGCACATCGCCGCAGGTGTGACCGCGTTCATGCCCGTTTCCGATCTTCTGGGACTAACCCAGCACGTCATTTTCGGTCGCCGAATTGCAGCGACAAAACTCGCTGGCCCACCTCTGTTTATTCTCGGGCATTGGCGGAGTGGTACCACCCTACTCCACGAGCTCCTAGGCATGGATGAACGGTTCGCTTCCCCTACCACGTTCCAATGTTTTGCTCCGTCGCAATTTTTGCTAACTGAGTCGATGGTTGCCAAGTACGGCAATTGGCTAATTCCCAATCGACGGCCCATGGACAACATGAAGGCCGGTTGGGCTTTGCCGCAGGAAGACGAATTTGCCCTCATGAACTTAGGAGCTCCGACGCCGTACCTGAGGCTCGTTTTTCCGTGCCATGACTACCCATTCCAAAGCACACTTGCATCCGATGGTTTTAGTGCAAAGGATTTGGAAAGATGGAAAACCTTGTTTGATTGGTTTCTAAAAGCCCTTACATTCAAGACAAAGAAGCCGCTGATTCTCAAAAGCCCACCCCACACCGGACGGCTGGGTATCCTCAAATCGATGTACCCCGACGCCAAATTCGTGCACATCGTGCGCGACCCTCGAAAACTTTTTCCTTCCACCATGAAAATGTGGAATTCACTGGATCAAGTTCAATCGATTCAGGTAGGTGAGTATCAATCGCAGTTGAAAGACTTTGTTCTGAAGTCGCTAACAACCATGTACCGATCTTTCGAAATAGATCGTGTAGGAATGGCAAAGAATTCACTCATCGATGTTCACTACGAAGATTTAGCCAAAGACCCTGTGTCGGTTTGCAAGAATATCTACAACCAACTTGAGATGACCGGCTTCGAGAAAATTGAGCCTTTGCTTCAAAATCGAACACTATTGGAAAAAGAATACAAAACCAATCGCTTTGGAATGGATGCCATTGAAGAAGCCGAAATCATGACTGCATGGCAAAGCTATGCGACCAAGTATGGATATGCTTAAGCCGCTACCGATCGATCTTCATCTATCGGCCATATGCAACTATGTCCGAGACAATCCAATCACGATCGTCGAAGCGCCGCCTGGATCAGGCAAGACGACTCGCGTTGCGCCGGCGCTCATGAACATGCCGTTTGCCGACTCGCAGCGAATCTATTTGCTTCAGCCAAGACGTATCGCCGCAAAATCCGTCGGCGAGCGAATTGCATGGGAGCACGGCAGTCGCATCGGACAGCGAATTGGTTATCAAGTGCGATTCGACTCCCAAGTCTCCAAGGAAACACAGCTCATTGTTGCAACCGAAGGTGTACTGCTACGACGATTGCAAGACGACGCCGGTCTTTCCGACACCAACATTGTTTTACTGGATGAATTCCACGAACGCTCCCTTGATTCCGATTTATTGTTAGGCATGCTCCGTCGCGTTCAGCAGGCCATGCGCGATGATTTGAGAATCGTGATCATGTCGGCCACCATCGACTCAAATCTGATCCAATCGCAACTTGGCGGCGCACCGATCGTAAGGGTCGAATCCCCCAACTTCCCGGTTAAGATCCGTTATAGTACTTCAAAACCAGAAGACAACATCGTGGATCGTATGGTCAATACCATTCGAGATGTCGCGGAGAATAACGATGGGGATATCTTGGCCTTCTTCCCGGGCGTTGGCGAGATACAGCGATGTTATGATTCGCTCTTGCAGACTCGATTGAGCCGTGATGTGGAGGTGGTCAAGCTCTTTGGGGGTATGCAACTCGATGAACAAGCCAAAGCGATTGAACCGGGCACCCAACGAAGAATCGTGCTCTCGACCAACGTCGCAGAGACGTCGCTGACGATCGAAGGGATACGCATTGTGGTTGATAGCGGATTGGCTCGCGTCATGCGATTTTCACCGGACGTTGGTCTGGATCGTCTCTCGCTTGAAAATATCAGCCAAGCTTCAGCTACTCAGCGGGCGGGGCGGGCCGGGCGCGTTGCTCCCGGCATCTGTTGTCGTCTATGGACGGAGGCCTCGGAACGTGCCCGAGCCCCTTTTTTGGAGCCTGAGATTCGGCGTGTGGACATCGTCTCTGCAATCCTGCAATTGTACGCATGGGGAGAAGGCGAAAGCGATGATTTTCCATGGCTAGAACAACCCAGACCGGACTCGGTGTCACGGGCGCGTGGTCTTCTAGAACAATTGGGTGCGATTCATCATGGGAAGATTACAGAAATCGGAAAGGCCATGTCGCGACTGCCGACCCACCCTCGGCTCGCACGTATGGTCATCGCGGGATTTGAATCCGGATGTTTCGAACGGACTTGTTTGCTATCGGCCTTGCTTTCCGAACGTGACCCTTTCCAGCAAAGCCGATCCCAACAAACGCGAGCAGCCAAACGCTGGGATAGCGATTGCATTGAGCGGCTTGTTGCCCTGGAAGACTTCTTGGACGGGCGCTCGGACGATTCACCATTTGGAACGCTCCATCGCAATGGCGTTCGAGCCATTGTCAACGCGGCTCAGCAACTGCAAGAGCAGTGCATTTCTATTCTTAAAGGCTCAAGCATCCTGCACGAACGTCAACGAACCGATCAACCAGAAACCATGATGCAAGTCATGTTGTCGGGCTACCCAGATCGACTTGCAAAACGTCGAAGTATTGGGAAAGCACACGGATTGATGGTCGGAGGCAAGGGGGTTGCCATTTCGACGCAAAGCGGGGTTACCGAGGCTGAACTGTTTTTGTGCATCGATATTGATGCAGGCGCGGGGGACGCAAGCGTCCGGCAAGCGAGTCGAATCGATTTGGATTGGCTGCCCAAAGATCAAATCGTTACGCGAGACGAGTTGTTTTTTCATCCAAGCCAAAAGCAAGTGGTGGCTAGACGGCAAGTGCTTTGGTTGGACCTGGTTCTCAACGAGACCCCGACCTCAATTGTAGACGCAGAGCAATGCGCCACCATTCTCTGGCAAGCGGCAGTCAAGAACTGGGAGCAAGTCTTTCCCGTTGGGGACGAACGGGTCCAAGGGTTAGTCGATCGTGTCAACTGCCTTCGTTTGTGGCTGCCAAGTTTGGAACTACCGGAATTGGACGAAGCATCCATTCAAAACGTTGCCAAAGAGCTTTGTCGGAATCGCCGCTCTTTGTCGGAGCTCAAGGAAGCACCTTGGATCGACTGGATTCAAGCTCGATTCACCAGTGAACAGTGGCAAGCGATTGAAAAAGAAGCCCCTGCAAAGATTCAAGTTCCCAGTGGCAGTTGGATCAAGATTCAATATGCAATTGGAAAACCACCTACGATGGCAGTCAAGATACAAGAGGTGTTTTCTATGAAAACTACGCCGCGAATCGCCATGGGACGAGTGCCAATCTTGTTGCATCTGCTTTCGCCAAATATGCGCCCTCAGCAGATCACGCATGACCTCGCATCGTTTTGGGCCAATGGTTATCCGGTCGTAAAGAAAGAACTCAAGCGTCGTTACCCAAAACACTCGTGGCCGGACGATCCGACAACAGCCGTTCCAGGCAGGAAATAGAATGGGTCCAAACGCTATGAACGAATCGAATGATCCAGCCGAAAGGACGAATTCTGAGCGAGCTAGAATCGCTGACGAAAGGGCTGCAGAGCAACCGTTGCTAGGGTGTTCGATTTGCTTGAAGTGCTCAAGTCATAGAACCAT
>JBBRJI010000341.1:0-6477 GCA_038219625.1 Pirellulales bacterium
TCCGCTGCCGCTTGCATGCAAAAGGAAGAGGCCCTTTTTGGACATAACTCCTTTCATGCCCCCGTACTTGATTTGCAATTTGCATTCACCGATGTTGGCCAAGTAGCTTCCTCGTGTAATGAAGACGCCGGATTGGTCTGAAAGTGGAATCGCCAGAATGTCCCCTTGAACCGAAGGGGCGAGGGTGAGGACCTGTTCATCTCGTTTTGCCAAGAACTCGGCGGTGAACATGCTTTCACCACCGAGCAGATTTCTTGCCCCACTGAGCCAAGCATTTCCCTTGCCCCGACGGCCAACCGAGGCCGAAAGTTGCAGCCCCGACGTCATCGATAGCATGCTATCAGGTTGGGCCATCACCAAGTCCCCCTGATTCATGCGAATCTCAAGCACGGAAAACACCGGACCATGCAAAACAGCGTATTCCATGAATCGAACTGACAGTTGGTTAAACGCGGACTAGTCTTCAACGCCATGAGCCATGCGTTGCTTTAGAAAGTAGCCGCCGATCGCGATGGCGCCGAGAATACCTAGGAAAATGAAAAGTGCAACGAGTCGAGGAACGCCTAAAACTTCGGAGATGGTGGTAATGCAAATATCATAGATGACGATTCGAATGAACCAGCTAATTATCGAACCGAAGCCGCCTCCTCTGGCAGCTAGCACTGTAAAACGACTCATAAGCGAACTCCGATGAGAAAGTGGAAAGCGACGCAACAAACAGGTGATTGAATTCAACAACAATACTAGCTCAGAATTGCTTTATTATACAGGCGAGGAAAGGAAAAAGCCTGTTTTTTGGGTAGGGTGTCGCTGATGAGCGTACTGTTTCTTTGGTTGATTATTTCCGCCGGCCAGCCACATTTTCGGTTGATCTGTTTGCGAGATGCTTTAAACGGTATGGCGTTGCTGTTTCAACGAATACCAGGGAAACCCGCACGTTTTCATTTCAGGTCTGATAAATACGCAATCAGATCGGCAGCTTGTTGTGCGGTTAGTTCGCTGCCTAGTCCGGTCGGCATGATCGACATCAAATCCAACTTTCGCGACTCAATTTCCATTATTTCGACAATAACCTTTTCACCCTTTGCATTGATCAGCGTCAGTTGCTTTTCCGACTCTTGGTCAAGTAAACCGGTGATGACTTTGCCATCGGTCAACAGAACACTAAGACTCTGATATTTTGGTTCAATGATTCGGCTGGGATCGACAATCGATTCGAATAGTTGCGAGGGTGTGTATTTCTTCCCGACGTGCAACAAATCGGGTCCAACTTGACCGCCGCGCTGGCCAACCCGGTGGCACTTGGCACACTGCGATTTGTTGAGATCAAAAAACCACGCTTCCCCTGTTATTGGGTTACCGCGGAGATCCGCTATCTCGGCATAAGTCGCATTCGGACCAAGTCGACGCTGACGTCGTCTTGCGGGTAGGAAAGCTTCGAAGAGACTGCTGATCATCGGATCAGGCACACTGGCCAATTTGGACAACATCTCCGCTGGCAGAGTTTGGTCCAACGGATCCTGACGTGAGTGGTCGGAGTTTTTGATAATCGCTTTGGAACGGGCCTGATTGACGCTTAACTTCATGGCGATTCGAAGTCGATCGTGTCGGATGGTCGAGTTCGTATCCAAGTTGGAATTCGCAGCCGCAAACGTTTCAAGAATTGTGTTGGCCGCATTTCGCATATCATCCATTGAACTTATTCTTTGCGAAGTTTCGGATTTGGACATGCCGTCGATCCAATCGCTTAAGAGCGAGATGGCGGCGAAATCGACTTCGCGCGATCCAATATGCGGCATGCGTCCAGCGGAGCTCGACGCCATTCGAAATAGCAACACGCTGCTGAGGCTATCGCCCGCAGCGATCAATTTCCCATTTTTCAATCCGAGGTCCCCTTTGCTGGGTGCGATGTTGATCGCCTTAAGCGCCTGGTCACTATCGGCGATCTTGAGGGACAAATCAACGGCCGCGCCCGCTCCATTCTGATGGCAGTGCGCACAATTGGCATGCAAGTAGGAGCGAGCCCTAAGGTCCAATGGATCGGCGGCAGAGGAACTCAAGGCGCGCCGCACGCAACTGTCTGGCTCAATAGCGGTCCGCTGAGGACTTAGCGATTCGACGTAGCCTTCCTGCACTAGCGTTAGCCACGGAGACGTTTTCCCCTTTGCAGGTTGATGTAATTGTTCCGGCGTGAATGCCAAGGTCGTTTCAGGCCAAGGATTATGGCACTGCATGCACTCGGTGCGGCTATGCACTCGCCAACTTCGCCGTTCGTCACCAGGCAAAGTTAATTCCATTCCGGCCGCAGGCGCCAATTCCGCATCGGTCTGATTTTCGTTCCAAACGTAGCTGTAGCCGCGCCACAGCCGACCGTCAAAATGCAACAACTGCGTCTCGATCATGTGATTCGAACTACGCTCGGCAGCCTGGCTTTCGCCAGGAAAATAAAGCGTTTTTGCAAGTACTGTGCCACTTGGATAATGCAGACGACTATTGAACATGGCGATCGTCCCAACCGGTTGTGGTTCCTTGAATACGGTTACTTTCGCCAGCTCTGGCAGTGCCAAGAAATACTTGCCAACGGCACCGTCTTGCCATTGAGGTTGATTGATGGTGAACTCACGCACACCGGGGTTACCCTCTTGTTTTTTTGCATCGCGAAAGAGGCCAGTTTCGCTAAGCCGACGTGGAAAATTCTTCGTGTTGGTCAACTCCGAAGCATATTCTGGATTCGTGACCAATCGGAAAAGCGTAGTTGAGTTGAAGTGGTTTACGACCAAAGGCTCGCCATCTCGGTCAGGCGCAAATGCAATGATGCGAAGCTGACCGCTCGCGATTTCACGATGCTCGCTGGTTTCATCCAGCGGCACAGACCAAATGCGACCAGTGACCCAATCACCAAAGAGGTATTGGTTTTGAATTGCTGGCAAATTGCGACCACGATAAACAAATCCGCCTGTGATCGAGGCCGCATCGGAATGCGAAATCGCAACCCGCGGCGGGAGAATCGGTCCAGGCCCGAGCGGTACGTCCGGTTGAATCAGTTCATGACCTTCGCGTACGCTCCAACCATAATTGCCACCACGTACCACACGGTGCACGAGTTCCCACTTCTCCCATCCAACATCTCCCAACCACAGTTGCCCAGTCGGTGGATCGATTGCGATACGCCAAGGATTGCGAAAGCCAAACGCCCATACTTCGCTTCGAGCATGAGCGACGTCTCGGAACGGATTGTCGATAGGGATCTTGTAAGGATGTTCGGGAGTTGCTCCCCGCACATCGATTCGCAAGATGCTTGACAACAGATCGCTAATGTCTTGCCCCGTCTTGAGTCGATCGGGCGGACTTGGTTCGGTCGCATCGCCCGTGCTAAAGAGCAAGCAACCGGATGAATCGAAGGCCATATCGCAGCCATTGTGCCCACCTGCCAGCCACGTAATGATCGGCAGTTCGCTAACGACATCGAATCGCGGCGGCATCTCTTCTGTAACACGGAACCGCGAAATGCGGCTGCCATCCGGTAAAGGCTGGCCTGTCTTGCTCGCGAGAACCATGCACAGGTAAACATATCGATTGCGTGCAAAATCTGGATCGAAGACGATCGAGAAGAGGTTGTCGACCCCTTTGCTCCGTTCGGGATCGAAGGATTTGAGTGAGGCTTTGAGATCGATCGCAAGATCGGCAGATTTGATTTCCGCATCGTGTGGGAAGCTCCAGACTTTACCGCCAAGTTCGCACACGAAATAGCGTCCTAAGTCGGCCTGCCAACGCACGTGCATCGAGTCGTTAAATTTTAAGTTAGGAAAGGCAGGTTCAATGGCTAACGGCAACGGAGTATCCGGTGTACCCTTGACTCGCGATGTAGTCCAGGCAGTTCGTGCGGAGGGGGCACCGGCTGGTGAAGAGTCTTGTGAGAAGAGCGGGACCGTCCACAGCATCATCAAACAGGAAACGAAGCCCGCTAAACCAATGCTCGTTGGCTTGGAATGGATGGAAACGACTCGCTTGGTCATGAAAATTAGCCCAAAAAATGTTCAAACAGATGCGAGGAGGCGCGGCGTGATCCGCATATACTAGTGTATACGAATATAATAGCGCTCTACACCAGCTTAAAAGTTGGGGTTCTTGCGTAGCGGAAGCCGCGTAGGCTTTCGGCGACTTCAAGAGGTAATTCCCAGTGGATTCGTCCTAACCGCCGAAACTCTTGGCGAGTTCCGCTACACCCAAACTCTTGGCGAGTTCCGCTACACGTTGCCGGGCTGCCGGAAGCCATTGTCGGGTGATACAGACAGAAAACAAAATGATAAAAAAACTGCTCATTGTCGTACTCGGTCTGTTTGCATTGTTTAGTCCATCGGGCAGCTTTGGCCAAGAAAAAGGGACTAGCCTTTTGCTGGAGGCCGAGAGCTTTGAGCAGCACGGCGGTTGGTCGCTCGATACTCAATTCATCCGCCACATGGGTTCGCCGTATTTACTGGCGCATGGATTAGGAACCTCGGTCGCGGACGCAACGGCCAAAGTGACGTTTCCAGAAACGGGAACCTACCATGTTTTCGTCCGAACCAAGGATTGGGTCGCGCGTTGGAATGCGCCTGGGCAACCTGGGAAGTTCCAACTGCTGGTCAATGGTGCTCCCTTGAAGGAAACGTTTGGAACCAAGGGAGCTGAATGGAGTTGGCAGGATGGTGGCATCGTTGAAATCAAAGACAAGAACGCAACAGTTGGGCTGCATGACTTAACCGGTTTTGATGGCCGATGCGATGCGATCGTTTTCACCAAGGGGACTCAGCCGCCACCAAACGGCAGCGATATCCTGCCAACATGGCGTCGCACCATGCTTGGACTCGAGGACAAGCCGACGTTGAAGAGCGGCTATGATTTGGTTGTCGTAGGTGGCGGCTACGCGGGGATGGGAGCGGCACTATCAGCCGCTCGCATGGGCTGTAAAGTTGCCTTGATCCAAGACCGGCCAGTGCTAGGTGGCAACGGATCTAGCGAAGTACGAGTTTGGGCCATGGGGCTCATACGGCGGGGCAAATACCCTCGTATTGGCGAGATCGTGGAGGAGTTTGCCGACCGAGCCAAAAAATCGCCAGGCACGTTCGAAGAATTCGGCGATGCTCAAAAAGAAGCCCTCGTTCGTTCCGAGTCGAACATCGACCTGTTCTTGAATCAGCATGCGTTCCAAGTCGATATGGACCAAAGTCGCATCTCCGCCGTCTATGCTTTCGATACCAAGACCAGCCAGCACACCATGTTCACCGGCAAACTCTTTTGCGATGCGACAGGTCATGGAACGCTCGGCGCATTGGCCAAGGCCGAATGGACCATGGCAGAAAAAGGTCGAATGGGAATGAGCAACATGTGGGCTTGGGACGAAGGGGACAAGCGCGTGGAATACCCCAAGACACCATGGGCTCTCGATTTGAACATGAGTGATTTCCCTTATCCCGTCGATCATCATGGCCAATGGTTTTGGGAGAGCGGTTTCGATAAGGATGCAATCGGGGATGCCGAAGGCATTCGCGATTGGAACTTGCGAGCGGTATTCGGAGCTTTCAATGCGATGAAGAATCGCGATGGAGCGGATAAACACAAAACGGCATTCTTGACTTGGGTTGCCTTCATCGGGGGCCCACGCGAATCGAGGCAACTGCTTGGCGATCTGGTCCTAACGCAAGAAGACATCGTCAGCAAAAAGGAATTTCCAGACGGTTGTGTGCCGAGCACTTGGAGTATCGATCTGCACTATCCGAAAAAGCAGTACGCAGAAAAGTTTCCTGATAATCCATTCATTTCGATTGCGGAACATGACCGGCGGATCGACCGCGATTACGGTTATCCAATTCCGTATCGATGCTTCTACTCACGCAACGTTGAGAACATGTTCATGGCCGGTCGATGCATCAGCGTGAGCCACGAAGCTCTCGGAACCGTTCGTGTGATGAAGACCTGCGGCATGATGGGTGAAGTGGTCGGCAAAGCGGCTTCGATATGCATACACCATGACTGTCCACCGTCCGCCGTCTACGAACGCTACTGGTCCGAGATGGACAAATTGCTGCATTTGCCAGGCAAGGCGTTCCGTGCGACGACAAACCATGCGATGACGATCCCTGCCGACTCTCTTCCTTTGGCAGGTGCCTATGGACCGGCTACCGGTTTAGATCCAGCTTCCTTAGAAGGTGTTGTGATCGACAATCGACAGGCCAAATCGGAGGGCAATTGGACGTCGGGCACTGGGCTAAAGGGGTATGTCGCGTACGACTATGTCTACGCTTCGGCGGATTCGGGAGCTACCATGAAATTCGAATGGCAAGCCGACAAAGACATGCGGGCTGAGATCCGATTGGCGTATCAACCGCACGAGAATCGGGGCAAAAGCGCTCCGGTTACGATCACGATTGGATCAACCAAAAAGGAAGTTCGAATCAACATGAAAGAAAAGGCCGCGATTGCTAATGCCTTTGTATC
>JBBRJI010000342.1:0-6471 GCA_038219625.1 Pirellulales bacterium
GGACGCGACCTGGAACGTTCCTGAACCGGAATTGACGCTCGTGCTGTCCAATACTGGCAAGATTGTGGGCTACACGGTCGGCAACGACATGAGCAGCCGCGACATCGAAGGGGATAATCCCTTGTATTTGCCACAGGCCAAAGTTTACAACCAGTGTTGCGGTTTGGGACCCTGGATTGCGCTCGCGGAAGCCATACCGCCGCGCGACAAAATCGGAATCTATCTGAAGATCATTCGCAACCACGAAACCGTCTTCGAAGGTGAAACAGGTGTATCGCAAATGGCTCGACAGCTTGAGGATTTGGTCCAGTGGCTGATTCGCGACAACGACTTGCCCAACGGTGCCTTTATGTTGACGGGGACCGGAGTTGTGCCTGACAGTTCCTTTACGTTGGCCAAGGATGACACAGTGCATATCACCATCGATGGGATCGGCACACTTAGCAATACCATTGTCCAAGGTTAGTTTTTCGCTTTCGTTAGAAGTCCAGTAGTACGTATCCATGAAAAATCCATCACAACAAGTATTGATCAACGGCCAATGGCGAGCCAGTTCGCAATCGGCAATTTTTTCACCCACGAACCCAACGCTCGGCCAACCCATCGCATTGGAATTTCCTGTCAGTCAATGGTCTGATTGCGATGAAGCGCTGACGGCTGCGAACAACGCCTTCCACCAACTGCGAACGATTGCCCCTGAAGCGATCGCGGCATTTTTGGAAAAATACGCCAGTTTGATCGAAGCTGACAAAGAAGGATTGGTTGAGATCGCGCATCAAGAATCGGGGCTTCCGAAATCGCCGCGGCTCGCAGATGTCGAGCTGCCGCGAACGATCAATCAGTTGAAGCTCGCGGCTGCGGCTGCACGGCAACAGAGCTGGGCTGTCCCAACCATTGATACCAAGGCCAATATCCGTTCCTGTTATCAAGCGATAGGTCCTGTATGTGTCTTCGGCCCTAACAACTTTCCATTCGCCTTCAACAGCATGGCAGGTGGTGATTTTGCAGCCGCTATCGCTGCGGGCAACCCGGTCATCGCAAAGGCCAACTCGTCACATCCAGCGACTACCATGCGTTTTGCGGTACTGGCAGATAAAGCCGCTCAAGAAACCAATATGCCTAGTGGATTCGTGCAACTGATTTATCGGACCTCGCATGCGGATGGTGAACGTTTGGTTGGCGATCCAAGATTGGCGGCCGTCGGATACACCGGTTCCCGATCCGCTGGCTTGCAACTGAAATCGGTTGCCGACCGTGTTGGCAAGCCCTTTTATGCAGAACTTTCGAGTGTTAACCCGGTTGTGTTCCTACCCGGGGCGTTTCGCGAACGATTGGACAAGCTCATTGAGGAGTATGTGGCCAGCGGTCTTATGGGGACTGGGCAATTTTGCACCAATCCCGGAATGCTTTTGATGATCGACAACGCCGACACCAAGAAGTTTGTCGAAGGAGTTAGCACCAAATACGAAGCCAGCAGTGCTGGGACGTTGCTATCCCATAGTGTGGAAACGTCACTCATCAAGAGTATTTCGATCCTCAAGGAGGCAGGCGCTGAGTTGCTGTCCGGTGGAAGCAAGGTCCAAGGGAGCCGATGCGCCGTTGCGAACACGGTGTTAAAGATTTCGGGAAAGCAGTTTCTTTCGGATCCTCATATTTTCCAGACCGAAGCGTTTGGCAATGCGGTACTCATGGTCATTTGTTTCGATGTGGCGGAGCTTTTGCAGACCATTGAGCATTTGGAAGGCAACCTTACTGGTTCGATCTACTCGGACACCCAAGGCGGCGACGAATCGGATTACGGTTTGATTGCTGCGTCGTTAACGCAGCGTGTGGGCCGCATTCTGAATGACAAGATGCCTACGGGTGTCGCCGTCAGCCCGGCCATGAATCACGGTGGACCGTTTCCTGCGACCGGACATCCAGGCTTCACCGCTGTGGGAATCCCAGCTAGTTTGATTCGGTTTGCGAAGCTAACGTGCTTCGACAATGTTCGCGAGAACCGAATTCCGCCAGTGTTGCAGAATGATAACCCGAGCAAAGCGTGGCGGCTGGTAGATGGGAATTGGACCTCCGGTTCTACTGTGTAGAAGTGTAGAATGAAGTAGAAGTGTTGAATAAGGGTTGGCGTCCAAGGTCGCCTTTCGCTCCGAGGTTGTGATTTTTTTATTGTCGCCTTTCGCTCCGGGAAAGATGCGCAACTTTCGCGGAGCGAAAGGCGACATTGGGAAACTCGCAACGTATCCATACGTAAGAAACCATCTATGCAGAATACTGGCTGCTTTACGCTCGCCATGTTGGGGTTGATCCTCTCAGCCATCGGGGGGTTTGGAAGTCATTTGCTACTTCACTTTCGTGGTCGTACTCTTGAGGCGTATTGCCGTTTGAAGGGAAAGCGAGAACGATTTGGAAAAATCCTTGACGAGCAAGATGATGCGCAAACGGCTTGCAACTATCTGTTTATTCTCGGCAGCAGCATCGCCTTGATTTCCGCTGGGACTTGGCTTTCGATCCGGCTTCAATGGGGGGTATTGGAGACTCAGAATCCAGTTTCGATCACTCAGTTGGTGTCCATTAGTATTATTGCCGCCGCCGTTTTGGCATGTCTTTACTCGTGGATTCCGAAAATCATTGTTCGCAACAGCGCATCCGTATTGCTGTACCATACCTGGTGGTACTGGCATAACATCAATATTTTGTCCCGTCCATTTCGAGCGTTAGAGCACCTCTTTTTGGCGGTTGGGCATCGATTGAGCGACCGTCGTGTCGAAGATCGCGTGGAAGAGGAGTCGCTCGAAGACGAAGTTCGCAAGATGATTATGGCAGGCGAACGCGATGGTTTGGTAACTCGATCGATGAGAGATATGATTACTGGCGTTATGAACTTGGACGAGGGCCAGGTATCTCAAATCATGACTCCGCGAAGTCAGATCGATGCGATTGATATCACTTGGGACTGGCCACAGGTTACCGATGCGGTCATCGCATCGGGTCGAACTCGCATGCCCGTTTACGAAAACTCATTGGACAGTATCCTCGGCATTCTCTATGTCAAGGACTTGATGACGCTGCTCCAGAATTCGCAGCTGCCGACCGACGCTTCTGTTATGCGGGGGATTTTGCGCGAGACCTGGATGATACCTGCGACTCGCCAAATCGATGAGTTATTAAAGGATTTTTTGCTGCGGCGGAGCCATATGGCCATCGTGGTGGATGAGTTTCAGCAAACGCTGGGGGTGGTAACGATCGAAGATACGTTGGAGGAAATTGTCGGCGAAATCGCCGATGAGCTCGATGTAGACGAAAAGCTGCCAACGTTTGTTGAGGATCCAGATGGCGGGTTTAGCGTCGCAGGCGTTATGGAGGTTGCCGCAGCCAATCGCCAGATGTCACTTAATCTACCAGAATCCGATGAATACGAGACGGTAGCAGGCTTGATGGTGTCGTCGATTGGGACCATCCCCAAAGTCGGTACCAAAACTAAGATCGGTAAATATCAACTCTCGGTCTCGCAAGTGACACCAAGGCAAGTGCTTCGTGTCCGAGTCGCACTTATCCCGTAAGGTCGTTGCTGATGGTACTCAACACATCCACGACGATCAGGACTGCCGCACCCAGGCCGCAGGAAGCAATAGTAACGTCAGTATTTTCGAGTCGATATTGGGCCATCTTGGTTCTGGTTGTGCTTGCGATCTGGTGCTGGGTCGACGTCTGGCCGCGAGGAAGGTTGGATCCGACGAAACCCCATGTACATAGAACCGACTTCACGGTCTATACCAACGCGGGAAAAGCAGCCCTGGTGGGGATAGACCCTTACTCCGCGACCAACGCGAGGGGATGGAAGTATTTGTATTTGCCCCCATTCGCCCTATTGGTTTCGCCGCTTGCGCTGTTGTCCGAAGGTTGGCAGTGCGTTATTTGGTTTTGGATTAGTATCGCATGCTTGTATGGTGCATTTCGAGAATTTACTCTTCTTGACCGGTGGGCATTTCCTAGAAATTCACTCATTAAGGCGAACGGCAGGCTGAAAACTACCGGTGTGATGCAACCCCTTTCCGGCCTTTCAGGCCGACTCTCCCAGATGGAGAGTGACTTCACCCTCCCTCCGGGAGGGTCGAGCGAAGCGAGGGAAGGGTATGACTCATTCTGCCGCTCACCTAAGATTAACCCATTGGCCGTGTGGGGAGGAATGCTATGCATGATCGGCTTTAGTTTCTCAACACTCAACTGCCTCCAACGTGGTCAGGTCGGCGTGTTCCAGTTGTACTTAACCCTGTTGGGGGTTCGAATGATCCTGACCAGCGCGACAGGTTTGTCGGCCATGGTTGGTGGATCCGTATTGGCAGGTGCCATCATTCTAAAACTATCGCCAGCGTTGCCGGCCACCGCTTTGATTGGCGGACTGGTATTCTTGGCTCTGCGAAAGCGTGACCCTAGCTCCGCAGCCATGTTCAAGCGAGCACTCACCGCTGGGTTCGGATTGATTGCTGGACTAGTCGTTGGAATCTGGATAATGCCAGCAAGTATTGTTGGATGGGAACGGAATCAAACCTATTTGGAATCCTGGCGACGAGGCGTTTTCGCACGAACCAATGAATTGAGCAGCGACCGTTTTGCTGGTGATAGCCATTCGACGAAGAATCAGAGTCCCATGAATGCCTTCTGGCTTTTAGGGAATAGCCTCCTAAGCGTTGACTATGTCGACGGTCCAACACATTCGAATCCAGAAAAGACGTATCCGATGGAACAGCCAATGGGCAAGCAGGTGCTATTGGGTGTGCGAGTTGTGTCGATATTGGCTACGGGCATCGCTTTGCTTGCAATTCTTTGGAGGGGGAACGCAAACGCGTTGCTAGTTGCATTCGCAGTAGCGAATGCTGCGACGCTCTTGGTCGTGCCCATCGCGCGAGGGCATTACTTCATGGCCATTTGGCCAGCCGCGGTTTGGGTCCCACGGTGGCTAATGCAATCAATACCCGTGCAGTCTAAGTTTCGATTTGGTCTTGGGTGGCTTACGCAGATTCCACCGACCCTGTTGATGATTCACTATCTGTTTGAGAGGTCCGTTGGAGGGTGGGGGGTTCTTGGGGTGGGCATCTGGATGTGGTTTTTGCTGCTGACAGGTGCGATACTAGTGCCGCAACCAAGAAATGCCCCATCAACAAGGGGGCGGTGAAATGCCCCCGAGTTTTACTCGGGGGATATTTACCATCCCTCTAGATGAGATGGTCAGAAACCCTGGCATGAAGCCAAATGGCACTCACTTTGAGCCGCTGGCGCGCTAGTGTGCGGGCTGGAAGGCTAGTAATCACTTGCAAATCCGGCCCTCATGCTAGCGCATTGAGGCTCAAAATTTACAAAGTGAGTGCCATTGGGCGTGAAGCCAGGGGCATGCAGAAAAGTACCGAATGGCAAGCCATTCGCGCGTGACGTCACAATTCCAGGTTGCGGCGCTAGCACTTGTTTTTTCGAAACTTCTCGCAGGAGCCTCACCCTTCTATGCCAGCAAATCCCTTCGGAATATTCTGCGCAATCGTTAAAGTCTTCCAGGGGCATGGCCGATAACACCTTTGTGCTGATAGTTTAACATCGGACCATCTGGTCTGTCGTGAACGATAAGTGCGTTAGGGGGGCACCTAACACAAGTATCGAAAAGCGAATGCATGCAATCTTGACCGCTTGGTGGCGATCGAGTTGGATGTATTGGGTGAAGTCTGCCTGGAATGGGTGGACGCTCATCAACGCGGCTCGAAACACGTCGACCGACGGGACCCTCTGGCTCATGAAACGCTACCTATATCAATGGTTCGCTGGATTGCAAATCGGCTGCGTAGTGCTGACCGGTTGCCACCCTACCCAGCCATTCTTTTTGGGCGAACGCGGAGATCTTGCCCACTATCTCGACCGTGCTCAGCAAATTGAGTATCCCGATCTCAACGCAGAGCCATTGCCGGAAGCGAGTCAATCGCATGAACCGTTCTCGCTCAACAATCAGAATTTTGAGCATCTCGATCTGTCCCTCGAACAGTGCATCGCTTATGCGTTGAATAATACGCAAGTTGTTCAAGCCTTGCCTGGTACACAACGTCAAAATGCGGACATCGCGGCGACGATGCTGTCCAGTCCTTCTGGACAACTGTCGACGGCCAGCGACCCAGCCATCGCCGCCACTACGACCAATTCACAACCAGCCGTAACGGATCAAAACGGCAATCGCATACTCCCCCGCGGTGCGTACAGGGCAAATCAGGTCGGCGGAGTGGAAGACGCATTGAGCGAATTTGATGCCCAATACACTTCGTTTATTTCGTACAATACGACAGACCGAGCCCGCAACGTCGGAGCAGGCAACGTTTTCAATCCGCAGTTGTTCGTGGGGCGTGATACAACTGCCCAAATGGCCATTTCCAAAAGGACAGCAACCGGCGGCGTCGCTACCATTCGGTCTCAATCCATCGGTTCCTTCAACAATAT
>JBBRJI010000343.1:0-6449 GCA_038219625.1 Pirellulales bacterium
CGAACCCCGGGATTTTTCGCTTTGTGTTAAAAGCAAGGTTTTGGAAAAAAGAAGGTAGAGGCTATCTTGCAACAGCCTCGCCTTGCTTCTAGGCCCAGATCAGCGCTCGAGTTGATTCCCATCAGAGCTCTATCCTCTGTCCAGGTTTCCAAATTGCATCATCAAAAAGAACGTATTTGAAGATGTATCTTGTGACGGGTCATTCATCTTCGGAAAATGTCAAATTGTCGAAACAGATTTGGACAAGTTCATCGAAGTGGAAGTTCGACCGCGAAGCAATGAGTTACGGGTTTGTTCGGGATGTTACAAAGTAACGCCTGGCTATGACACGATGCCGACGCCTCGCCGTTTCCATTTCGTTCCAATGTAGGGTATGGCGGTTGTATTCGCCAAAACTCTGCTTCGGTTTTTCCGGTTTCTGGGCAAGGATCGCACCAAGAAATTGCAGTTCATTTGTAGCGGTATGTGGCAAGGTTACCTGAAGGTAATCTACAAGCAGGCCATGAAACTGAGCGAATTGCTCCGGTACAATTTGAAATCGATACGAAGCCATCTGATGAAGGAGGACTTTCAACAGTTCTGGGAATACAGCACAGCGGGATGGGCAGGCAAGTTTCTGGATCAATGGTGTACACTCGCATTGAAGAGCAAGATCGAACCGATGAAGAAGATCGCGAAGTCCTTTCGCTCCAAGCGCGAGCTAATTTTGAAAAGGTTTGGAGCGGGTGGAACGCTATCTTCTGGTTCCGTCGAGGGCTTCAACAACAAAGTCAAACTGGTTACCAGAAAGTCCTATGGCTTTAAGAACCAAGAAGCCTACGAAATCGCACTATATCACAACCTCGGCGACCTCCCTCAGCTAGAATTCACCCACAGATTCTTCTAACGAGGCAATTATCGATGATCAATTTGAACGAGCGCGTCATCTACCGCTGTGTCATCGGTTCGCGTGCCTATGGACTGAGCGATGACCAGTCCGATACGGATCGTCGTGGCATCTACCTGCCACCCGCAGAATTGCATTGGTCACTTTACGGAGTTCCCGAGCAACTGGAGAACGAAGAAACCCAAGAAGCCTATTGGGAGCTTCAGAAGTTTATCGTTCTTGCTCTCAAGGCGAACCCGAATGTGCTGGAGTGCCTCTATTCTCCAATCGTCGAGTTTGCGACACCCTTGGCCCAAGATTTACTGGCAATACGCGAGGCGTTTTTGTCCAAGCTGGTGTTCCAGACTTACTCGGGCTATGTCGCTTCTCAGTTCAAGAAAATGCAAACGGACATTCGAAACCAGGGAAGCGTCAAGTGGAAGCACGTGATGCACCTTATCCGATTGTTGATCTCTGGAATCGATGTGCTCCGTGAAGGAAAAGTGACAGTTGAAGTTGGGCAGCAGCGAGAACCGTTGCTCAAGATTAAACGCGGCGAGGTTCCATTCGCAGAAGCGGACGCGTGGCGCAAGCGTTTACAAGTCGAGTTCGAACAGGCGTTTCAGCAAACCACGTTACCGGATCGTCCCGACTACGAACAAGTCAACGCATTCTTGATCCTCGCGAGAAAACTCGCCATGCAGAAGGAATTACCATGATTGATTACGAAAAGATGATGCCCCATGTGAAGTCGCATCCGTTTCCACTCCTATTCGCTACGATCAGCGGTGCTCACTTGTATGGATTTCCGTCGCCTGATTCCGATTTCGATTTACGTGGCGTGCATTTGCTTCCGCTCCAGACAGTTTTGAGCCTAGATGATGGCGAGCAGACAGTTGAGAAAGAGGGAATCTATGATGGCTTAGAAATAGATTTAGTCACTCACGATGCCGCGAAGTTCTTTGGTCTGATGCTCAAGCGGAACGGGTATGTGCTGGAACAGCTTCTATCGCCACTCGTAGTATTCACGACGCCGGAGCATGAAGAGCTCAAAGCGATTGCGGCCAAGTGTATCACACGGCATCATGCACATCACTACCTTGGCTTTGCAGCAACCCAATGGAAACTTTTTGAAAAAGAATCGCCACCGCGAGTCAAACCGCTTCTTTACACGTTTCGAGTTCTCTTGACTGGAATTCTTTTGATGAAGACTGGTGAGGTTCAAGCCAACTTGTGCATACTCAATGAGTCTGCAAAGTTAAGCTACCTTGATGAACTCGTCCATCGAAAGCAAACGGGCGCAGAGAAAGGAGTCCTGGACGCTGCCGACATGGAATTCTATCGAGGCGAGTACGAGCGGATAACCAACGAGTTGGAACGGGCATATGAAGAATCTACATTGCCAGAAATGCCATCTGGTCGAGCATCGCTCAATGAACTGCTGGTTCGTTTACGATTGAACGATGCCCCTTTGGCAGTGCTGCACGAACTGACTGCACAAGCTCAGGAATTGAAGCTGGGCTAATGAGCAGACCCTGAAGGCTAACTAGGAACCAGCCATCGATTTGACTGACAACCCGGTTTCGAGCGAGAACGACATCAACAGGTCTCTATCTGTACGGTTACACGCAAAGGGCGAGATAACGAAGCAAGAGATAGATAAAGTCGCTGTTAACCAGATTACATCTGTCAGAACGAAGGTGGCGAAGCAAAAAAAGGATATTGAATTTTGGATTTCTGATCTGCTGTTCACTATTTAAGAAACGCTCGGACTATGTGACTGATGGCGTTACGCCGAACAGAAGACCGCGGGACTCAAGCCTTGTGGCCATTGACGCTTAGAAAAAGCACAGCTATACTGCATTAGTGCACTAGCGCAAAAGGGTTCAAAACACAGAGTTCAATATGCTGATCGATCCCAAGAGTACCATCCCAATCTTTAGGCAAATAGCCGATCAACTTCGACAATCCATCGAATCC
This sequence comes from Pirellulales bacterium, assembly GCA_038219625.1. Lineage (GTDB taxonomy): Bacteria > Planctomycetota > Planctomycetia > Pirellulales > Pirellulaceae > JBKCUI01. The sequence continues at coordinate 2,846 of JBBRJI010000343.1, forward strand.
AGCGTTTACAGACCCGGTGAAATGCTTCCTTCCTTGAGGGCACTCGCAATCGAAATCAAAGTCAACCCCAATACGGTTCAGAGAGCCTACGATGCTTTGGAACGTGAAGGAGTTGTGGAGACGCGGCGTGGTGTGGGTATTTTCGTTGTCGTTTCCGACCGCAGAAAACTAACTGCCGCTCAAGCCCGCTTGAACACTCAACTGCTGAGCTTAATCCAGCAAGGAGTGAAGGCCGGCTTGACACCCGATGCCGTTCGCATCGCCTTCGAAAATGCGATGCGTCTGTTCTTAACGGGGGCCAAGCAATGATTTTCCCCGCTGAAAATTCCGTGATCGAAGTCTGCGATTTGACTAAGCGATATGGGGACAATCTCGCTTGCGACTCGATTAATCTTTCTGTTCGCCAAGGAACCACTTTCGGCTTGCTCGGCCCCAACGGTGCTGGCAAAAGCACGTTGATCCGAATGCTCATGGCATTGACCACGGCCGATTCAGGCGAAATCAAATTGTTCGGTGAGCAAGGAAGCCATCGAAGTTCAGAAATGCGTTGCAGGGTCGGCTATGTGCCCGAATTGCACTTCATTTATCGCTGGATGACGATCAAGGAGGTACTGAACTTCGTAAGTAAGCTCTATGTTAACTGGGACACTGACTTGGCGAACGAGATGCTATCGAAATTCGAGCTTTCGACGAAGAAACGTGTGTCCGCTCTCTCGAAAGGCATGACCGCCAAGCTGGGATTGATCATTGCTCTGGCACACAATCCTGACCTACTGATCCTGGACGAGCCGACCTCGGGGCTAGATCCCATCATACGCGAAGATTTTTTGGAGAGCGTCCTTCAGAGCCATTCTTGCAAAGGCAGAACAATCCTCTTTTCAAGCCATCATGTGGACGACGTGGAGCGAGTGGCAGACGAGGTAGGGATCCTTGTTAATGGACGCTTCGCGGTTCAAGGTACGGTCGACGAATTACGAAACAGGATCAAGCGAATTCGGATCGTTCTGCCCGACGGCAAGTTGCCCGTTCGCGTCCCCTCGGAAGCGGTTTTTCAGAAACTTTCAAGGCGAGAGTGGATCGTTACCGTCGACCCATTCTCAGATGCCCTTTTTGAAAATCTTCAATCAGAGAATGATGCTGTCAGTGCCGATGTTATTGAATTGAATTTGGAAGAGATTTTCAAGGACGTCGTCAGAGGCCAAAAACCTCAGAGCGAGGAGGCCAAAGTTGATTAGGGCACTCATTAGAAAAGACGCTCGCCTTTTACGATTCTATCTAAGATCAGGTATCACTGCGATCATCGCGTGTTACTTGGTTTGCGCTGGCATGGTGGTAATGTTGTCGCAATATCAGGATGCCGCAAAGCAGTCCTTAACCTCACGAACTTTCTTCACTTTAGCGGTTGGAAGCATTTATGGCATTGGAATAACAGGCTTCTTTGCAGCTCTCCTTGCAGGCAGTATCTTTACACTCGAACGCAGCGATCGCTCGGCTGAGTTTCTGGCTTGTTTGCCACCAACTCGCATGCAAAATCTGGTAAGCAAACTAACCGTAGTTTTGGGTGCAACTACCGCTATGCTGGCTCTTCCTATCATTTCCTCCGCAGTTGCGAACCAGATGTTTCCCTATGTGCAAGTTGCTCCGGGGCAAGGCAATATTCTGTTTGGCACGCTAGAGTGGCTAACTTCCGTCGCGATTATTGTTTCGATCATCGGCGGTGCGTTCGCCGTGTCAGCGTGGCTCAAATCCAATGGTGTTCCGATACTCGCTGGATTGCTCACGCCATTGCTGATCCTAGGTTTTGTATCAATGATTGGTTGGTTGCTCGATATTCCTTCTGAGGGAAATACTTTCCAGATTAGGTATGTCACAAGTTCATTCGTTTTGGGGGGCGCATTCGCGTACATGGGTTGTTACTGGTATTTGACGAGGAGTGATCCATGAACCTAAATCTGAAGCGAAGTTGGCGTCTCGTTCGTATCGTTTTGGTGCCAGTCTTGCTACTCTCGATAGCAACGGGTTGGTTGGTAGTCGATGGCCTAAGAATGCGCAGCTCGCAACTTAGCAAATACGCACTGCCGGCAGATCACAGCCCGCAGACTATGCTGGAATTCATTCGAAAGTTGGACGGATCGAAAGAACGTTCTGAAGGTTACTTCGAATCCTCTAATTTCGAGTCGGTTGGTAAAGCAGTGTTGAAAGCCCACGAAATCCTGAGGTTGGATCAAGATGGTTTGACTATCGAAGAAAATCACGAGGCGGACTTCTACTACGTAAACTATTCCGCAGCATCAATTATGCAGGGACATGTTTCTGATGTGAACCAAGAGGTGAACAACCTTTTGAATGCATCAAAAAAGTTCGTAACGACAGCCACCGCGTTTTCCGCGCGAGAGCAAGGGGTAGCCCTATTGACCATCCAAGTTCTCGACAGCCTAGCTCGCATTGATGAGGCTCGTGAATTCGGAAATTGGCTTCTCGAACAGATCAACCAACGCACTGAGTTTTCGTCGGATGCGGCAAAAACGACGAGTCAAAAGCTTGCCAAGATTGTCCAGCGACTCAGTTTGATGAATGAGATTCTGGAATTGCAATCGCGGACGGTTGATGATCTTCCGTTCGACCTTGGATCGCTTCGAGGTAAGGTGGTGCTTCTCGAATTTTGGGGAACTCATTGCAAGCCTTGCATTGCGGACTTCCCGGCGCTGAAAAGAATCTATAGTGCCAACCAGGATCAAGGTTTTGAAATCGTCGCGGTGAGCCTGCATGCGGCCCCCGCTCGCATCAAGATTTTTACTGATGAGTATCAACTTCCCTGGCTCCAGCTTTGCAACGACAAGACTGCGGGTAGCGAGTGCAACGAGGAGTTGGTTGATCGCTTCGGGATACAGGCCGTCCCGACGACTTTGCTTTTGGATACCGAAGGCCGAGTGGTCGCAATGGGATTGCGACCATTGTCGTCTTCCCCTGAACGCGATCTCGAAAAATGGCTTACAAAGCTTTTACCATGGCGTCCAGAATCCATGAAGTGATTGAAACTGAAAGAAAAGTCAACGTGCTGGTTCTATGCTTCGGTTTCTTGTGGACCGATCTTGTGTGTTAATTGCTTGGAATCAACGTGGGTTGACCGAATTTGGCTTGGTGCACCTTCGAGGCAAAACCCGCGATTCGTTAGCCCGATAGGTTCCGAATGGCAGAAGCGACGCCAAGCGTTACTTCCGTCATGCGGGGATAGTCGAGCGTGTCAGGTGTATCGGTAGATTGGTGGTAGTTCGGGTTCCGAAGAAAACTCGTGTCGGACAGCATCAATGCCGGATAGCCTTGGTCCCAGAAGGAACTGTTGTCGCTCAATCGGATTTCGTTTAGTAGCCGACCATTTCCAAACACAGCATTCCTACAATCTTGTCGCCTCGAATACGAGACCGGTGAGCATGGTATTGGCTACCCATTGCATCGAGGGGGCAGGCAAGGGGACACACGTAAATGCTAGGGGGTTGTTTACCCTCATTTTGAGGGGTGTAGTTGATTTTCATTTGAGGATTTGGTTCAATCTGGGTGGTGATGCAGGGTAGCTTGAAGTTCTTTTTGGGAGGTACTTGCAATG
>JBBRJI010000344.1:0-6446 GCA_038219625.1 Pirellulales bacterium
AACGTGATCGAACGACTTTGAGCAGACGATCGATGGGCAGACCATTGGGTCGGCTACTGGCAAGATGTTCTGGCCGAGAATCCTGGGATCGTCAAACCCGAACAGAATACCACTGGGCCATTTCGCTGGTGGATTCATGAATCTTTCTTGGACAACAAACCGATGGATCGGTTCGCGACGGAACTCGTGCTCATGGAGGGGAGCAAGTTTTTTGGCGGACCAAATGGATTTGCTATGGCTTCTCAAAACGATGCGCCGATGGCTGCCAAAGCACAGATCTTGACCAAGGCGTTCCTCGGCTTAGAGATGTCCTGTGCGCGTTGCCACGACTCACCCAATAGCCCTTTCAAGCAAGAAGAATTGTTTTCCTTGGCAGCCATGCTTCAACGAGAGACGCTCGCGCTCCCTAAGTCAAGCACGGTCCCGTTGAATCCAGATGGACGCAAGCCGCTCATCACCATTTCGCTCAAAGCTGGCGATAAACTTGGGCCGGATTGGCATCTCGCGTCGTTTCCTAAGATCGAGTTGGCGGCAGGCGAGCTTCGCAACGATCAGGATTCTCGTGAACGGTTTGCAGCGATCCTTACCTCACCATCGAACAATCGCTTTCCTCGGGTGATCATGAATCGATTATGGCTCCGTTACACAGGTTGGGCGATGGTCGATCCGGTAGATAACTGGGACGCTGCTGAAACACTCGAGCCAAAACTCCTCGATCTGCTCGAACGCGAATTCGTACTAAGCGGTTACGATTTGAAGCATGCGGCAAAACTGATCTTCAATTCTCAAATCTATCAGGCTAGCCCGCTGTCTCAAAAAGAATTGGATGCTTGCAAGAAAGCTAAGCAGTTGGCCTACGGGCCAGCCAGACGACGGCTAACCGCTGAGCAGATGATCGACTCGTTGTTCACCGTTGCAGGCAAGCCGATGGACGTCGAGCCCATGTCGCTAGACCCAGAGGGTCGGCGACCGCCCGAACAGTTTTTGCATCTAGGATTTCCGACGCGAGCATGGCAATTGGCTTCGACCTCAACCGATCGCGATCGCCCTGCGTTGATGTTGCCTGCGCTGCAACAAGTGTGTGACTTGATGATTTCGCTCGGTTGGCGCGACGCGAGACCAACGCCCCTCACGGTCCGAGATGAATCCGCAAGCCCACTACAGTCGCTGATCCTCGGCAACGGATTATCCGCAACCAAACTTGCTCGCTTGTCCGACGACAGTCAATTCACCGAAATGGCTTGGACTGCACTCTCGGCGGAGGATTTGGTGGATCGGATGTTTCAAACTATTTTGGGCCGTTTGCCAAGTCCTGAGGAACGCGATGATTTCATCACACTATTGAAGCCCGGATTTGAGACCCGGAAGTTAGACCGTTTGGTTCGCTCCAAGACTCTAGAATCTTACAAGCGTAATGCGGTTTCTTGGGCAAACCATTTGGTACCCGAAGCGACTCGAATCAAGCTCTTGCTCGAACAAGAGATTCTAAGAGGAGATTCTCCAACGGAATGGTTGGAGTCCGATTGGCGCGAGCGAATGGAAGATGCTTCGTGGGCGCTGATCAATAGCCCTGAATTCATGTTTGTTCCGTAATCGACGTTCGCTCCGGACTCGCAGAACACCTTACACTTTTTCAAAGAACCGAAATGAAACGACGAGAATACCTAAAGTGGATGGGGAGCGCGGCGGCCCTCAGTTGCGTTCATTCGAATGCGAGAACATCGAATCTGCGAGCAAGTTTCAATCCCATCCAGTCACGGGCGGCTTCCGCGGATAGTTGCATTTTCTTATGGCTTGGTGGTGGTGCTTGCCACGTTGACACGTTCGATCCGAAGCGACTTAGCAAAGGTAAAAAGGACCCAGGTTCTTATTACGCGGCTGTGGATACGGCCATTCCTGGAGTGCAACTTTGCGAGCATCTTTCGCGAACAGCCAAGATGCTCGATCGATGTGCCGTTGTTCGCACGTTGAATCACAATGTCGTGGATGAGCACGCGGCGGCCACCAATCGGGTTCATACTGGGCGACCGCCTGCCGACTCGACCGTGTATCCATCGATTGGCTCCATCATTTCGCATCAGCTTGGGGCAGTCGGGGACGGAGTGCCCGCCTACGTGGTGGCGGGCTATCCGAGTGCGTCGCGTGGACCAGGCTTTTTGGGTGCTAAGCATAGCTATGTTTATTTGACCGATACCGAACTCGGCCCGGCTGGCCTTCGCCGTCCTACAGGGCTTTCCAACGATCGCTTCGATCGACGCAATGCGTTGGTCGGAAGATTGCGAAAGGAGTTTGGCGAACAGCATGTTGGTGACGAGCGGATCCAAGACTACATCGCTGCGTCCGAAGCGGGATCCAAGCTAACCGGTCCGAAATTCATGAGTGTGTTCAATCTCAAGTCGGAGCCCGATGCGTTGCGACAGCAATACGGCAGCGAGTTTGGTCAACGCTGCTTGTTGGCAAGGCGGCTCGTGGAATCGGGGGTTCGATTTGTTGAGGTTTCGTTCAATTTGAACTTCATCAACGGAACAGGCTGGGACACCCACAACGAGGGTCAGCTTCAACAGCATGTGCTTATCGATCAACTGGATCAAGCGATTGCAGCTTTGTTGCGAGATCTCGAGTCTAGAAAACGACTGGATCGAACGTTGGTGGTGGTTGCAACGGAATTCGGGCGTCCACCCGAGTTTGATGGTGGTGGAGGCCGGGGCCACCAAGGGACGGCGTTCAGCGGTCTATTGGCCGGTGGCGGTTTGAAGCTTGGGCAAGCGATAGGTACAACGGACGAACTAGGTCGCAAGATCGAATCCCGACCAGTATCGATCCCCGATTTTCACGCAACGATCCATCATGCGTTAGGGATCGATCCGAGCGAAGAGCTCTACGACGGCGATCGGCCTGTACCGATTACGGATCGCGGCCAACCGATCGCTGAGTTGTTCTCTTAGTTGTTCTCTTAGCCTGTCAGGCACGTGTGGCACGCTCTGAGGCTGTGATTTTATAGTACCAATCACACTCCGTGTGATTTCCGCGGTTAAAAACCTGTGATTTCTGAGGCAACATCACACGGAGTGTGATGGGTACTTTCTTCGGATTCAAAAAATCACAGCCTCTCGGAGTTTACGAAGGGCGTGGTGAGTCGCTAGAAACATTTGCCACATTCCCCACGCCCATCGCGATCACTTTGGGCGTGCCACACGTTCATTGCATGGTGTCGAGCGAAGGGCCTCGCTCGACCACCCTTGCCGCCCTTAACGCCAAAACTAAACCGATTCAAAAAATGTTCGTCCACGCCATAGCCAATAGGTCAACATGGGATCCGCTTGGTTCTTGGTGGTAAAGGGTTCGCAAGTTACCCGGTCATCCTCGGACACTAATGCAATTCGGAGTTCGTCGTTGAGGAGCACTCTTGCTAGAATTCCAAAATGTTCGAAGAAGCTTACACATAGCAGAGTTTCAACCAGTTGAAGTTGATCTGGCAAGGTCTCAATTAGACGATTCATTCGCTCTTGAATGCGTGCGTCCAACGCGTTCGGGGCTACTTCAAATGCATCGGGATGATCGATGTCCCAGCCTACGAAAATCGCATACGTATCATCCAGTGAAATGTCAGCTAAGTCTTGGGAAAACGTGTGGCACATCGGTCCAGAAAATCCAACGTTGCTATAAATGGAATCTTGGAGATCGTATTCAAAGCGAAACAGGAAACACTCTTGAGGTTGTTCAAATCCGGGCCAGTCCAAAGTTCGTTGGTCAAGCAATTCCATCCGACTGGGTGAAATCCCCATCTGCTCGTTTTGGGCAAGCCAGTTCGCCAGTCTGGACTCCGCCAACGCAGCAGCGGTGGTCCAGCGTTCATCGATTCGCTCCTCGATTCCCAACTCTTCTGCGTACGCCAGGGCGCGTTGCCGGCTCGAAAAATCGGCGGCCAACTCGATGAGAAGTTCCTGACCCTTTTTGTCCCCTAACTTAGCAAGCGCAAAGGCTGCCTCGGTCCGGATTCGACGATGGCTTAGTCGGGTGGCTTGTGTCAGTTTCCCGATTGCGTCCTGGCTGCTTGCCAAGCCGAACGTGTCGCACAGCGAAACACATAGTGAGACCGAGTCGAAGAGTATTTTTTGGATAGCGCTAACCGAAGTCCCGAATTGTGCGGGGTTTTCTTCGAGCATTCCAAGCTGGTTGACCAAGCCTCCCATCAGTTTTAACAAGGTTCCCAATTCGCCTTGGGCCGGGTGTTGTGGCAGGGACCGACTTCGAACCGCGTAGTTCGCCAAATCCAGGGCCGGTGCAAGGACCGCCGGGGAGGTACTTTCGAGCAATTTAGGGAATACGTCTTCGACTCGCCAAGTCTTTGATTGCATCAAAGGTGCTAGCGAAAGCGATACATCCGCCCAGTCGACCGGCGGCTGCTCCAGCAGTAATTCGACCCCTAAATGGATGGCAGTCGAATGACCGCTAGCGAAAAGCACTTGCAACAGACTTCCTTCGCAGCGTTGAAGACCCCAACCATGGACCTTGGTGTAAAGCTCCGCCACGTGCTGTACCAGCACCAAACGTTGAAGCTGATCCATGTCGGAAACCGAGTTCTTGATCGCAATTGCTTGTCGGAAATTCCGAACCAGGCAGGTCAAGAACTGCTCAAGCCTGACTCGATTCCGGGTGATGCCATCGATCTGTTTTTTGATGGACCCGGCGTTTTCGCACATCCAATTGGCACTCAGGATGGACCAAATTGGGTCGTCCGGCTCTTCCCACTGATCGATCAGATTGCGACTTGGAGCGGCGGATTCGTCAAAACCGGCCTCCAGAATAGCTTCCGAGAGGTCAGCCCAGGCGTAGGCGGCGTTTGGGAGTTCGAACGGGATGGTGTCCATGAAACAATTAAGTGCGTAAGGGTATTTTGAACTAATCAGGCAGCAAACTGTACCGTAGAATGCCGGTTTGATCGAGAACGAAAGAGATGGCCACGGCTTGCACTTGGCCTGAACACCATCCATCGACCGGACCATGGAAACGAAAACGCCAGAAACATTCGACGACCTGCATCTCTCTGCGATTACCCAGCGGGCCATTAAGCGACTCGGTTACGAAAAGCCGAGCCCCATCCAGGCTAGCGTCATTCCGTGGGCTTTGGAAGGCTACGATGTGATCGGTCAAGCCAGAACGGGCACGGGGAAAACCGCTTCCTTCGCCATTCCAATTCTAGAGCAACTGGATCCTCTCCGAACGTCCCGTTACCCCCAAGCCCTGGTTTTGGTGCCAACCCGGGAACTTGCCGCCCAAGTTCATGGAGAATTCGTCAAGCTTGCATATGGCTGCCCGACAGAAATCCTCGAAGTTGCTGGCGGTAAGCACATGACCAAGCAACTCAAAGCCTTCGAGGGTGCAGTTCAAGTTGTCGTCGGAACCCCCGGGCGCGTGATCGACCACATCAATCGAGGCACGTTGAAACTGAACAACATTTGGTGCGTCGTTCTCGATGAAGCGGACCGGATGCTCGACATCGGATTCAGGCCCGATATCGAACGCATTTTGCGGCGTTGCCCCGAAAACCGCCAGACCCTCCTATTGAGCGCCACCCTGGACGAAGAGGTCAAGCGACTCGCCCAAAAATACCTCTTCGAACCCGTCCATGTCGACTGTTCTAAAAAGGACGTTTCCGTCGACACCATCGAACAACGCTATCTCACTGTCTCGCCCGATCGCAAATTCGATGTGCTGGTTCAGTTGTTGACTCGAGAAAAGCCTCCGCAGACGATCATTTTCTGCCGCACAAAACTGGGAACGGCTAAGCTTCATAACCAACTTGAAAAAGTACTGAATCGCATTCCCGAACTCTCGGACATGAGGCTCAGTACCATTCACGGAAACATGAACCAGACGCAACGGGATTCCGTTTTTAAATCGCTGCGAAGCGGTGCTATCCATATTCTGGTCGCGACAGATGTCGTAGGCCGGGGTATCGATGTGACGACGATTTCGCACATCATCAACTACGATCTGCCTGACGACGTCGATGATTACGTGCATCGTGTTGGACGGACTGGACGCATGGGACGGGACGGCATCGCCTTCACTTTCATTTTCAAGGGCCAAGGGGACTTGCTGACCGAGATAGAACAACGCATCAATCGACAGTTGATTGCAGATCCGCTTGCACAAGATTTTGGCATAATAAAAAAGGGCACCCCATCTCTGGCGGAGCGAGATGCAGTCGATGCTTTGACTTCGGAGACTGTTCCGTTGGTCGAGGCGAAGAAGCGAAGTCTGAACCCAATGCGACGCAAAATCAGCGCTAGATCAAAACGCCGCAGATAAACGTTTAACCCCGTTTAACCCTGTTTAACTTCGAGCCGCATGAGCGTGTGGCACGTCCCTGAGTTTTCGAAGGGCGTGGGAGTCGCTAGGGACATTTGCTTCAATTCAAGCCGAGCCACACGTGCCGGAAT
>JBBRJI010000345.1:0-6446 GCA_038219625.1 Pirellulales bacterium
TGGATGCTCCAGCATGTCGTGAGCCCGCTCAACTTCGTGCAAAGGTATTTCCGACCAAGCCACCGTTTGCCAAGTCCCGAAAAAACGTTCTCTCAGACGGCTGTCAGGCAAAGTCTCCACTCCCAATCGACTTCCCAACCATTGGGCAGGTTCCGAACAACGAAACAAGTCGCTATGCCAGATTTTCTTGGCTCGTTGATCGATCGGCAATTGGCTGAGAGCGGCCCCCAGCGGTTCGAGTGTTGATTCCCAGCCTGCAGCGAGCCGGACATCGCTGTCACCATAGCAAATGCTCTTGGATTCTAAGTCAACAGCAGGATGTCGTACTAAATAAACCGATGTGCAACGTGCTCGGGTCATGGCGCAAGACGATGCAGCAACCAGTCATTCGTAGTTTCATTTCTTTCGTAACGGAATCGATCGTGTAGCCGCGACGGTTTCCCTTGCCAAAACTCCATCAATTGCGGGATGACTTTGTAGCCGCCCCAATTTTCCGGGCGTGGTACCGGCAGACCAGCATACTTGTGATCCAACTCTTCAATTGCCAACTCCAGTTGCATTTCATCCAGAAGGATTTGCGATTGCGGCGAAGCCGCTGCCCCTAATTGACTCGTCCGGGGGCGAGACGCAAAGTATTGGTCTGAGATAGCGGCTGACGTTTTTACCGCTTGGCCTTCGATTCTGACCTGTCGATCGAACATGGGCCAAAAAAAGTGGATGGCAACTTTGGGATCAAAGGCTATTTGCTGCCCCTTGGCAGAATCGTAGTTGGTGAAGAAAAGAAACCCATCTTCGACTATGCCCTTGAGCAAGACGGTCCGACTGCACGATCCGCCGACAGGATTGGCTGTCGACAGCGTCATCGCATTGACTTCAAACCACTCAGGTAGCTCGCTGGCTTGGAGAAGCCCGAACCATTGCTGGAAAAGCAGCATTGGGTCCATCGGCAACTCGCTCCTAGCAAGCCCTCCATAAGTATAGTTTCTCCTCAAATCTTGAATGCTCAAACGCAATTCTCCGTTTCGGCACTGTTTTTGCTTGCGGTAGGATATCTAGGTTGTCGTTTTGACAATCTTATCGCTTGGTGTAGTAACAGGCGATAGGCAAGGGTTGTTTCCTCCATTTTTGTTATGGGCGTGGAATCCGTGAATCGCATACCAAAATCATCCGGCACTCCGGACGAAAGTCGTCGAATATCTTTGGCAGGCTATTTGTTAGTGGCTGCGCCAGGTATTCAGGATTCGGTTTTTTCGCGTTCGGTGTGCATCATTGTTGAGCATTCTCAGGCTCAAACGATAGGTATTATGCTTAACCGTCGCTTGGCCATGGACACGAACGCGCTTTGGGAGCAGCTTTTGGAAGGGGAGACAAAGCCCTCGAATATCGATTCGCATGTCAACTTCGGTGGACCACAAAACGGTCCGGTTCTGGCAATCCATGACAACCAGCTTCTAGCCGAAGGTGGCAATAGTCAAGGAGTTTATCTGTCGGCTCAATCGGAAACACTCAAGAAGCTGGCGCTTGCGACACCCGAGCACTGCAGGCTTTTTATCGGCCATGCCGTTTGGAAAGTTTCGCAACTTGAGACAGAAATCATCAATGGTGATTGGCATATCCTTCCGGCTGTGCCTGAACTGGTGTTCGCTGACGAATACACGATGTGGGCACGCGGGATTCAGGCGGTTGGAAACGGCATTATTCAAGCGGCAACAGGTGTTTCGAGATTGATGGCTCAGCCGTTATTGAACTAAGCGTCCCAGCGCTTCTTCCTAGCCAAATTTGGGGGTAGCGGAACTCGCCAAGAGTTTCGGAGGTTACGACGCATTCATTGGCATTTGCCACTTGAAGTCGCCGAAAGCCTACGCGGCTTCCGCTACGCAAGAAACCCAGTTCTTAGGCTGGGTACAGCACTATACGGTTTTTAGTGACTGAGCGAAGGGCCCCGCTCGTCCACAAGACTCGCTCGTCCACGAGAATACAATCACAACTCTAGCGCTGGTCATGCAATTGGTTTGGCGAAATCTATCCTACCTGTGGCCGCTTCCGAATACGGTACTTGGACTCGTCGTCGGCCTTCTACCGTTTTTGGGGACTAGGTCCATAACGGTGCGACGGGGCACGATCGGAATCTACGGGCCAGCCATGAAGCGTTTATTGGCCCTTGCTCCTATCCCAGGCGGTGCGATTGCGTTAACCCTTGGGCATACTATCCTAGCGGCGGATAAGCCGAGTTTCGAAAGTTCTTTTGAGCACGAATGGATCCATGTTAGACAGTATCTTTGGTGGGGCCCGTTGTTTATCCCTGCCTACCTGTTGAACAGCTTGTGGCATTGGTCGCGTGGAGATGGAATATACGTGGACAATGATTTTGAACGACAGGCCCGAAGATGGGGCGATCAAATGTGAATTCCCGGCTGTCAGTTTGTCGTTTGCATTACTCAACCTGTCGTATTGTGTTCATTTCGAAGGCGCAGCGCTCCACTTGCAGCGGTTGTATGGATCTCATACTCTACGGGTATCCGAAATCCGAAGACGGGAGTAACGAATCCATGCTTCACGTCCCTCTTTGTGTCGAAATCGAAGTAGAAGTTTAGTAGGTTGGGCATCGTGCTGGGCCGCAAAGCCTTTTTTTCCAGTCAGACCAATATGTACGAAAAGATCGGTAAGAGTGTACGGAGGTTTCTAACGGAGGACGAAGGTCCAACTGCCGTTGAGTACGCCGTCATGTTGGCGCTCATTGTAGGCGCTGTGATTGGCTCAGTAGGACAGCTTGCTACGGCGACCAAGAACAATTTCGACTCGTCAGGAACAGCCATCAATAGTGCCATGAGCCCTTGATGCAGATTGTCGCCTTGCGCTCCCGCGAAAGTGCGTTAACGAGGCGCACTTTCGCGGAGCGAAAGGCGACATTGGATTTCATTTGAGTCGCTTGATGAAATGGTTGTCGCCCAACGTTTGCGCATGCCGAATATATCCCCAGCGATTCATCAGTCGCTCGCTTGCTCGCGGGCTAATGGTCTGGCAAACGATGGCTTGAGCGTCCCTGAGCCTCGCGATTTCGTCCATGACGGTGACGGCGCAGTAAAGGGTTTTGTATTGAGTGTTTGGGCCGCTTTGGGCATAAAGCACGCTCATGTATCCCGGTGCGCGTCGCGGAAACGCATAATAAGCACGGCAGAAATCCGGCGGAAGAGTTCGAATGTAACTATCTTGCAACGCTTCCCATTGAGAACCCAAGCGAGGCCACCAACGGGGAAAGATGCGAATCAACCTGCCGTCTGAGAGTTCCAACTCGCCATAATTCCACGAGCGAATTTTCTCGGAATTTCCCTCGACGGAGGAAACGCTTCCGAGAGCAAGGTTTGCTATGCGAATTCTAGACAGGAGCGATGCAACGTTTAACATTACAATGCTCAACAAGACGCCTTATAACACCCATTAGTTTAAGCGGTTGCCAACGAGGCCTTCTTGATCATGGCGCTTAAACGGCTTTTCGTTCGAGAGGCCTTATTCACGTGAATGATCTTCTTGGACGCGTTTTGATCGAGCATCTTGCAGAATGCGGAGTACTGTGTCTTAGCTTCGTCAAAATTCTTGGCTTCGACAGATTCACGAAGCTTCTTCAATGCAGTCTTGAGCTGCGATTTTGCGGAACGATTGCGTGCTCGGCGCTCGAGGGACTGGCGATGGCGCTTTTTAGCACTCTTAATATTTGGCACTTCACGACTCCTGAATTCGGTCTAAATACAATAATCCCGGGTACTAGTGGGGGCATATCATGCCAAGAATTCTAGGATTTGTCTAGTGCTTTGTTGGACTTAAGAACTCATCCCTGCTCATCCCTGCCAAAACCGGCTAAAGCCCTTCCCCAATTTGGTAGCAATACCAAGCGTCACCAGTCCCATTCGAGGTGCGGGTGTAGAGCCGATTTCCAGAAAAAGCAGGTAGTGCCCGGTATTTTCCTTTGGGAAGGCTGCTTGTCCATCGCGGCTCAAATTGGGTTGCAGCACTATCTATGGACCAGATCTCGCCTCCTATCCCAAGGATCAGGAGCGTAGTCCCGACACCAATAGTATGGCAAATGGGCATGTCCGATTTTTCCCAGAGAAGTTGCCCGTTCGAAGCCTGCAAACATTTGTATCCACCTTCGCCACCATCTTCGCGCCCATCGGACCCAAAGATCTTGCCTGCGACGACAACCGGCGTCGAATACTGACTGCTGAGGTCCATCCCTCGATGCAAAATTTGAACCGAGGATTGTCCCGGACGAACGAGCAGCGAACCGATGCCATAACTGGATGTCAAAAAAAGATTCCCATCCGCCGTAATAACTGGGGTGGCCGCGTTCACGGTTGGCCCGCGTTGGCCAAAGGGAAATTCCCAAAGCGGTTTGCCCGTTTGCAAATCTAGCCCGAGTGTCTTAAGTTTCCCGGGGATCACAACGATCGGAGCTGAAATGGCGGATTTTGGAGTCGATTCAAGGAGGATGGGTGACGCGTAGCTCGCTTCTGCCTCAGACGAAGTCCAGATAGTCTTGCCATCTGCAAGGGAAACGCAGACAACGCTGGCAGACTTGCTGCCAATGTTGACTATCGCTTGATCGCGAACTACGAGTGGAGTGCTGCCAGCTCCAAAGTATCCGTCCTCGGCTTGGTATTCTTTACGCAAACTTCGAGTCCAGATAACGACCCCGTCCATGCGGTTTAGCAACGTCAGATCACCTGCGGCGGAATAAACCAAGATGGACTTTTCCATAATCGTTGGAACCGAGCGAGGCCCTTTGTCGGCATCGATTCCGCCGCGGTACCCGGCTTTCAGGTCCCGACGCCAGACTTCTTTTCCGGACTCCAAATTCAAAAGACGCACTCTATCGTTATCACCGATACGTTCGAAGAGTACGAAATCCTTTCCTGCGATAGCTGGTCCAGCGTATCCCTGCCCTGCTTCCACTTTCCAAAGCTGTTTGGGGTTCCCGTTCAAAGCGATTGGGAGTGCGCTATCAGCGTCGGCGTGACCGTTGCGAGTCGATCCAAGCAAACCAGGCCAATCGGCCATCGCATCGACATCGAGCAAAACCGTTGACAGCAACAACAGCAAAGCAATTTTACTAGCGTAGAAGAAAAACTTGCACGTGCAAACCATGTGTGTCGACTCGTGAGAATTCGGGAATGCGCTGAATTCTAACGAATTCAGTTGCGGTCAGGTTTTGAAGGCCGCTCGCATTATAGCTTGTCTTAGGCGAGGGGCAGTTTGAAATCTACCTACAAACTGGGTGGCACGTAAACTGGGTGGCACGCTCTGAGGTACGAAGGGCGTGGTGAATCGCTAGAGTCATTTGCCACACTTCCCACGCCCATCGCTAATCGCTTTGGGTGTGCCACACGGTGGCCTGGCCTGGTAGTCTTCTTTCAGCCGCTTGTCTTATAGCTTGCCGCAGTAGTCGATGGCGGCTGCGATTTCTGTTTTCAGTCGCCAACGGTCTACGATTCGGTCGATGTAGCCGTGCGCAAGCAGGAACTCGCTGGTTTGAAATCCTTCTGGCAATTCCATCTTGAGTGTTGCCTTAATCGTCCTAGGCCCAGCGAATCCAATCAGCGCTTTGGGTTCGGCAAAGACTAAGTCTCCTAGACTCGCAAAGCTCGCCGCTACGCCACCCATGGTTGGATTCGTCAGGACACTCACAAAGAGGCCTTGGTTAGCGTGGTAACGCGCCAGCGCCGCAGAGACTTTTGCCATCTGCATTAGGGATAGGATTCCCTCGTGCATGCGTGCACCACCGCCGGATCCGCTGACAATAATCAGTGGCAAAGAATACACGGTGGCTCGCTCGATCAATCGAGTTAGACGTTCGCCCACCACCGAGCCCATGCTCCCCATAATGAACGCGGAGTCTGTTACTGCGATCGCGACGCGACGAGCCCGAATCATACCTGTTCCACACATGGCGGCATCGGTCAATCCAGTTCGTATTTGCTCAGCCACCAATCGTTCCGAATAGCGCTTCTTGTCCGAGAAGTTCAAGGGGTCAGTTGGTAGGATGTGCTCGTCGCAAATATCGAATGTGCCCTCGTCCAGCAATTGTCCGATCCGTTCGCGGGCGGAAACGTACATGTGGTACTTGCACTTAGGGCAGACATTTAGATTGCGTTCGACTTCTTTGCGATAGATCGAATCGCCGCAGCCAGGGCATTTGATCCACAGCCCCTCCGGCACGCCTCGCTTGAGGGCTGTCGGTATCGCATCTGGCGTGTTCGGCAATTCTACTGTGGACATCGATCTGCTTTCTTATTGTTTTCTTATCGGGAAACAAAAGGATCTGCCGCAACCGATGCCCGGCCAGCGGGAACTAAGTGGGTACCGATGATATCGTGCGTATCGGAATCGATCATCTCCCAGGAGCCGTTATCGCACTCCGACTTCCAAAGGTCCCCAAGGTCGGTTTCCTT
>JBBRJI010000346.1:0-6437 GCA_038219625.1 Pirellulales bacterium
CGCTGCCGTTTCCCAAGGCACTGGAAACCGAGACGGTTCCCCCCTGCATTTCCAAGAGCCGTTGCACCAAAGCCAGTCCAATGCCCAACCCGCCTTGGGAGCGGTCCAGGGTACGTTCGGCCTGCGTGAACAGGTCGAAGATGTGAGGCAGAATTTCGGGGGAGATGCCGACGCCCGTATCCCGCACACGTATCACGGCCTCCGCGCCCTCGTGTTGGACCGTCAGCCAGATATGCCCACCATCATTGGTATATTTGGCGGCGTTGGTGAGCAGGTTCACTACCACCTGTTCCAGTCGGGCGGGGTCGACGTACAGCCAGATTGCTTGTGTCGGCAGCGACAACGTGAGTTCATGTTTCCGCTCGTCAATCAGCGAGCGGACCGTCGCCAATGCATTTTCTACGACGCCCGCCACGGCAATCCGTTCCTGCTGAAGCTGAATCCTGCCCGTAGTAATACGGGACACTTCGAGCAGGTCATCAATGAGACGTGCCAGTTGTCCCACTTGACGCTCAATGATACTGACCGATTGATTGAGGATCGGGCTCTCGATGCCTTGCAGACTATCGCGGTCGCATTGCAGGCGAAGGAGAAAGGCAGCGTTGAGGATCGGGGCAAGAGGGTTGCGAAGTTCGTGGCCTAGCATGGCAAGAAATTCGTCTTTACGACGGTCAATGACCGCCAACGCTGCCGCCTGCACCTGCGAAGTCTCGAAAAGGCGCCGGTACTTGACCTCGGACGCCTCCGTCGCTTCCGTGAGTTCGTGTTGTCGAACGGAAGAGAGGATCAGGGCTTCGTTCATTTCCGTCGCTTGTCCTCGAAAGATCGCAGTCTCGGTCACGTCCGTCACTTGGATGATGACGCCGGCCGGGTGCTCGTCCAAACCGAGTATGGCCCATACCGCATAAGACCAGTAAACTGTCTGTGATTGGCCATGTTGCTGCTCGACTAAAGTCTCCGGCTTGCCCGAGCGATACACGCGGTCAAGAAGCGCCAGGCAGCCGTTATTCTCCCCTTCTGGTACAGCCTCGGCGAAGAGTCGACCGATAAGGTCTGTTCTTTTTTTTCCGGCCAGGCGTGCAAACGCCTCGTTGACATGGCGTACGATGTGCGTGGTTCCCTCAACAGCGACCATCGGCTGGGGGGAAAGCTCGGAAAAGTACCGGCAGAGCTGCGGAAGCTCGAACGCCGGTCCTCCCGTGGAGGCTCCTGTTTCATCGCGCATGATCTATTCCTTTAGTTCGGTTTCCGACTCGTTCGGCGGCTCTTGGATCTGCGCGCACCCGTCTATCCAGGGTCCAGGGATACCGGTGATGAGGCCGCGGTAGCCGCGCAACGGTTCGCCGATGACAATTCCCTTGTCGGTGACTTGGTATTCGTTCATATCGATGCTGTGCGAGCCGCCCCGCATCTTGACCACCAACAGCATTCGGCGGAGCTGACCGTCGATCGAAACGTAGCGCAGGCGCACGATGTCATCAGCCAGGAAAGAGATGACGAAGTTGCTCAGGTTCATCGCCGTGAACACGTCTTCGATCTCGACGGTGCTGATGATCGTCACGCCCATCCGGGTCAGTGCACCGATCATGCGATAGAGCGACTCGCGAAAGTCGGCGCGAAAATCAGGCGCCAGGGCCATCTCGAAGCCCGCCAGCGAATCGATGACCAGCCGCTTGGCGCCGATCTTCTTGACCTTGGCCACGATCTCGTGGACGGTTTCATCCACCGACAGATCCAGCGGGCGCAGGTAGATAATTTCGAGCTTGCCGTTCTTCTGCGGCGTATCGAAATCGAAGCCGAACGATTTGGCCCGGCGCACGTATTGGTTGGGCCTCTCCTCGAAGATGGCGACGATGCCCGGTTCGCCCTGCTTGATGCCCTCGGCGATGAACTGCGTGGCGATTATCGACTTGCCCGAGCCGGACGGCCCGGCCATCAACACGCTATCGCCTTCCGGGATACCGCCATGAAGAAGCTCATCAAACTTAGCGATGCCGGTGGACAAACGCCGTAGGCCTTTGGGCTTTTCACCTGTTCCGGTGAGGCCGAAGGTGCGCGGGAACGTTTGCAGCCCCTCCTCGGAAATGCGAACGGTGTGCAAACCGGGCACAGAGCCTTGCCCTCGCAGCTTCACGACCTGCAACTTCCGCACGACGGAGTTTCGCTCCGCCTGCTGCGAGAGCCAGAATAGTCCGTCGGCCACGGTGAACACGGGGTTGTCGCGAATCTCTCCCTCGACGTATTCACCGATCAGAAACGTTGTCGCTTGCCAACTCGCCAAGTGCAGGGCTAATCGCTGGATGAACCCTTGTAATTCAACATCGCTGACAGCACCTTGGGCCTTCCGCACGACCGTGCGGAACGAGTCGACCAGCACGAGTGCGGGATTGGCGGCCTCGACCTCGCGGACGATCTCCTTCAGGACCGCGTCCAGGTCTTTCTCCAACACAACTTGGCTGAGGTTGATGAAGCGAATCGCGGTATTCAACTTGGCGTGGTCGAAGAAAGCATACTGCTGCTGATAGCGCAGCATTTTGATCGCCGGTTCCCCCAGCACGGTGAAATAAATGGCGGGCCGTTCCGGGGTGGCATTGGCGAACATGATCTGATGCGCCAGCGTGGTTTTGCCGCTGCCGGGAGCGCCTGCGATGATGTTAAAGGAGAATTCCGGAAGACCGCCTCCCAAAATCTCATCGAGCCCAGGCACACCGGTCGGTAGCTGTCGAATAGTTACTTTGTCCGGAATGCTCATTATTTATCTTTTTCTCTTTCTTTCGAATCCGGAATATCGATGAACGCGTCCGGCCACGCCTCGCGCGCGAAACGCCGCGTCAGAGATTCGCCAATGAAGGTCGCCAATAGGCCCAACAAGTGGCCCACGAGAACCACACGGCCCTTCTCTAATTCTAAATCCCCCACGTGTTGACCATGCTTGATCTCATCGAATCCTGCCAATGAGCCGTCGGGACGGACTTGCACCACCGAGAGAGAAGGAACTTCCGCCTTTGCTAATACCAAAGCCCGAGACAAAAGAGACGAGAAGCCCGCGGGCCCAGTCAGTCTCGACAGCGGCACCTGCAACTTCCCACATGCCCGAACCGCTTCATCGACCGGAGTGCCGACCGCTTTAGCGCCCGCCGCCTCGACAGCGAGTATTTGCTTTGCCAAATCTTGTATCGCGGGAAAAACTGCGGTCATCCACTACGCCTTACTGGTGTTCCCGGAAGCTGTACCTTCGATGGAGAGGCTATTACGGTAAGCCAGATTATATCAGGAGATCGGACGGGTTGCCACTGGTCCCGATGCCCCGCCGGGCTTCTCTCGCCGGGCCAATGAGCAATTGTTGTAAGTCTTTCAGCAGGCCGCGTCCCCAGAGGTAAAACTGCGCATCACTCCCCGCTAAGGTATGCACACAACCTCCCCGATAGCGACCCACTTCGCAACAATACTCTCTTACCCACAACACCTAACCGTTGACTATGTAGGTAGTTAGCGATCATGAAGCATGAAGCAGCGAAAACCGATGCTTCAACGAATCGCTCTGTCAGGACACGCCACAGACGAGTGAAGATTCGAGATTCAGTTCATCCCATGTAGTCTCGCCTCTTCCAGGACCGATCCCTGGATCGACTATGGTCAATAGCCTTAAAGCTCATTTCCTGAGTTTCGTTTTCTCCGTCTTCTATAGGGCTCGTGACGTGCCCGGAGCGGTTGACTGCTCGATTCGATCGATTGTTTCTCGAGCCAGCGCCATCTGAACTTCGCGGTCAACTATCCATTGTCGCTTAAAGACAATACCGTTCAATTATTTGTTTAACAGTCAGCCGAAGGCGTACTCGATACCATTAACTTACGCCTACGGCTAACGGTTAAACGAAGTTTTCGCGAAATTGGGCTTTATTGAACGGTATTGCGTTTAATTAAAGAGAAGTCCCTTCGCATAAATGGACTTAGTAAGCTCGTATTCTGTATTCGTAACCTTGGACATGCGACAGCTTTTGTCCATAAGCTTCAAGCTCTTTTTCCATTTGAAACTATGCGTCCCGAGCAACGATGGGTCTTCGCCTTTGGTTGAGGTCTCTATTTCGATCATGTGATTGAAACACTCTCCAACTCTTTGGCAATTTCCGTTTTGAACTGGGACGGATTCTTGCTGCGATTTGAGGGGAAACATGCACAAAACACAAAGGATGATTGCCAAAGCCAAGGTAAAAAATGGTGGATCGGAAGGCTCTCAACTGGGGCGACTGCTAGAAATCTACCGTCCACTTCTAAGTCGAGTGGCTCGGCGACGGCACGTCGTTGCCGAACGTCGCCGTGTGACTCAGCAAGAAACGGGTTCCGTCACATCGCATGCGGACGGTAGCCCATCGCCCTCGTCGCAGGCGGTTGCCAGCGAGAAGAAAGCTAGATTGCTCGATGCAATCCTATTGCTTGATCCCAAGGACCAGTCCATTGTCAACGAAACTTGTACGGCAGAAGCCTCAGAAGAAAATGCCATCCTTGCAGTTGCCATTTCTGATGATGATCGTTGGACTGCTTGGGGAGGAAGGGCCAGGGCTTTCGTAACGCGTCCAATCGATGTTCCTCCTTTATCGCTTGTATCGGTAAAGATGAGTCTTTGATACCGTTGACCCATTGGGAGGTTTGCATCGGGGAGGTTAGTATTGTGGGACGACCGCGACAATTCGCGGTTGTGCGCAAGATTGCAAAAGAAAAGCCCTTCTTTGGAAAAAAGGGCTTACTTTGGAATCACAACCGGGCGGTTAACGCAGGATCGATTACCAACGTTTGATGTTGTATGTCTGGCCGTTCAATTCGATTTTGTCTGCAAGAATCACACTGTGATCTCGCATGTGAACCGGCACTCCCCACACGACGATTTGCGTTTGCGGAGCAATCTTGACTTTCAGTTGATCGGCATTCCCCAAATCAATGAGTCGGTTACCGTTATCAGACTTGACGACAACCATCGAGTGCGAACCATTCTGAACGTCCGCCGACGTCGCATCTAAAACGACGCCGGTAATTTTTGGCGCACTGCGACCGATTACGACTTCTTTGCCTGAAATCTGGGCCGATTCGGCCATCATCACTTCCTTGTCACCAATTTGCATGATCGGACCAGAAGCCACGATATCTTGACCGACTTCCGCTTTTACCGTGTTCAATGCGGTAGACGGACCCAAGTCGACAAGCGTCATTGACTCTTTGTCCCCCTTGACGCGAACTACCGTATGCATCGTCCCATTCACTTTGGACGATTTGGATGCTTCGATTTTTCCGCTGACGGTATGTCGATGTGCGTCATACAAGCCATTGTGACGTTCGGTGGCGCCACTCTCTTTTTTAGCCTCGGCAAACTCGTATTGATCGTATTCGTCGAACCTACCTTTGTTATCGCTGTCGCGATAAGTATAGAAGTCGTCATACACACCATCGTTATTGGTGTCGTTGTAAATCTGCGCAGATGAGTAAGCATTGTTCGTCCCCGCACCAGCGGTGAAGTTGGCATAGGGCGCCGAATAATAGTCGTAGAACCAACCGGTTTGAGCGTTGGCGGCAGCAGGATTTGCATACCCGAATCGAGCGTTGGCAGCGGCGTTAACCGCGTTAGCGGCGTTAGCGGCGTTGGCGACAACATTGGCTGCTCGTTGAACTGGTTGCAAATCGTACTTGCTTATCCACGGAGTGACTTGCTTCCAAGTGTTATCGGTATAGTAGTTCGACCTATTGCCAATTCGCTGTGCTTGGCGATCCGCTTGGCGCAGATTTCTGTCGAGTCGTCGCTCAACTTGATTTTGTGCGCTTACAAAGTTAGCTGAAAATCCAAATAACGTAGTTGCAGCTACCGTTGTGATCCAAAATTTTCTCATGACTCTTCCCTTCAAAACTATCCTTTGAACAGGTCAGAAACGTTATGTTGGCTAGAACGTCCAGCCAACAACCATTTCCCTAGCAACTTGAGTTGCAATCGATATCTCAGTTAAATCCGAATTCTGTTCCATAAGCAAAAATCAGCCCACCAAAATTCTCGCGGGTCAATTAAATCCAAGAAAACAATCGCAACGATGGACAAGTCAACGAAACACATGATTTGCATGGAAGAAAAACCCCTCCAATGTTTTAGCCTTCATTCGCGTCCACCCCTACAAAGGGAAGGATTCCTACGGATCAGCGTCCGGTCTGGAAGGAAATCAACCACTGCGATCCTCTAAAGAGCACGCGAATAGAATACGCCCACGCTAACTATTCGAAAATACATCTTGGATTCACTCTTCAACGATCGCCTTCAGCGGTAGAGGCTTTGGCATGCCAAGCGATTCGCTCCGACTACCATCTTTGCAAGTGGTCCAGCCATCAACACGGCTTTGGATCCGCGAATCCATTGCGTTACATTCAGCCGACCGCCCTTTAGCCAACCTAAATATTGAAGC
>JBBRJI010000347.1:0-6417 GCA_038219625.1 Pirellulales bacterium
CAAGAAACGATGGACCAAGAAACGATGGACCAAGAAACGATGGACCAAGAAACGATGGACCAAGAAACGATGGACCGAGAAACGATGGACCGAGAAACGATGGACCGAGAAACGACGGGCCGAGAAACGACGGGCCGAGAAACGACGGGCCTGGAGGCGATAAGTGATAAAGGGCCTGTGCCGAAATATCAGTTTGTGAAGAAAGCCACGATGCGGCTTTTGCTTTGCTCGCAAAACAAGCAGAAATCTTTTAGGCTTTCCCGGCCTTCTGTTCTAGAGCTATGGTGAGCATCCCCCGAGTAAACTCGGGGGCATAAGCAAGTAGTTTGATCTACAAGCTCCGATAAAATCGGAGCACGCCAAATCAACCAGGAGGCCACGCCATGGTTCGGCCACCCAGAACATGGTAGTGAATATGACCAACCGATTGCCCACCATCGCGTCCGCAATTCATAACGACTCGGTAGCCTGACTCGTGGATTTCCAACATTCTCGCCACCTTTTGAATGACGATTTGCAAATGTCCTAACAAATTTGCATCGTCCACTGACGCATTTTCCAGCGAATCGATTTGCCGTTTTGGAATCACCAGAACATGAACAGGCGCCTGGCCGTTTAAATCATGAAACGCTAAGCTCACATCGTCTTCATAAACGATTTTGACGGGAATTTCTTTTCGTACGATTCTGGAAAAAATGGTTTCTGGCATGGCTTGTTGGAAATTGGATATCGTTGAAAAAGAATGCTGACGGCTGCATCCGTCCAGTCTATCATCGGCCCAAGCTTGATGGCATGCGTCAGGGAGCTATTTCTGCACCAGGATCAACAATTGATTCGCCGACACGTCAGTGAGTTCTTCTTGTTTCCCATTGGACCATCTGATCTTGATCTTTGGAACTACGGTCGCAGTTCCAAGCCCAAACGAAAGTCGTTGGCCATAACTACTTTGGTATCCGCGGCCACTATGCACTTCGTCGGTCAGTGTCATCGCGTCGAGAAACACCTGCACTCTTGTTCCCGTTGCGTCGCGGCAGGCTGTTCTTCCTATCAGACGGATTTGCAACCAATGGTTAGGTGTGACGGTATCATTCTTGATCACGGTTGGGGTGGTCAAAGAGTTGAGGACGACCATGTCGATATCGCCGTCGTTGTCGAGATCTTCAGCTACGTTACCGCGACTACTTTCGACAGGCAGAAGTCCGCTTCCAACGGTGGTCGATATATCCTTGAACTTCCCCGCCTCGTTTAGCAACACCGAGTTCGCCACCTTCCATGACGTGTTGAAAGCCCAAAGATTGACATTTGGGTCGACGTGCCCGTTCGCGATAAACAAGTCTTTGTCACCATCATTCTCAATGTCCAAAAACGATGTGCCCCAATTCGCATGTGGTTTCATGCGGCCACCAGCACCGGTTGCCAAAGTAACGTCGCTGAAGTTGCCTGCACCATCGTTTTTGTATAGGACGGGAAACTCATTGCTAAAGGTAGTTGTGTACAAGTCCATGGAACCGTTGTTGTCGTAATCCGCACAGTCGACTCCCATGTTGCCGTTGCGTCGACCGTCGAACGAAAAGGCGATCCCGCGTTGAATTCCAACGTCGATGAATTTGCCAGTCCCGTCGTTTTCAAGGAGCACGTTGCGATCGAGGTCATTCACAATAACCATATCGATATCTCCGTCGTTGTCGTAATCGGTTGCGACAGTACCCATGGATGTCGTCCTAATTTCGGCAATACCGCTTTCGCGAGTCAAATCGGTAAACGTCCCGTCCCCCTCGTTGTGGAAATAAAAGTCATTTTCTGGTTCGAAATCAAGCGGACCAGGGTAGATCGTATTGCCATCGGTTGTGCGTTTTACATTCTTTTCAACCGGATATTTCACGTAGTTTGAGGAGTACAGATCGAGCAAACCATCTCCATCAGCGTCAAAAAAACAGGCTCCAGCGCCTAGTTCCATCCTGCTGACTTTGGCTGTTTCCGTAAGGTCCGAAAACGTTCCGTCTCCGTTGTTGCGGAACAAGCGATCCGGACCGTAATTGTTAACGAAGATATCGGAGAATCCGTCGTTGTCATAATCAGCAACGGCAACTCCTGTACTGAAGTTACGATCATCCGTACCGCTAAGCTCGGAGACTCGTGCAAATTGGAAATCGCCCAAATTACGATACAGTGTGTTGGGAAGCATTTCAGCCATTTGTGGCCCAATCGATGCCCCGTTGAGGAAGTAGACGTCCATCAAACCGTCTGCATCAAAATCAATGGTTGCCATTCCCGACGCTAAGGCCTCAAGAATATATTTCTGGCCGTGGCCGTCGTATTGATGCGTGAAATCCATTTTCGATTCCGCGGAATAGTCCGTCAGCACGATGTGCACTTCACTGTCGACATTAACAACTGGCGATGGAAAAGCTGGCAAGCTCGACGTCGAATTGGGCATCGAAGTGGGCGTCGAAGTCGATTGGGTATTCGTGCTTGCAGCCGGGCTGTTCGTTGGTGCTTTGGAACAGCCCGATGCGATGCAAACCAACCCCATCGCAATGAGGGCAACAACGGCCTCCGGGGGCCAAACGATTTTCATTGAGATCCGCCGAGTGTGGGTTCGTGACTATTTGGGTTCAGGTAATTGAGCCAAGGCTTCGCGAAACTCTTGGTTGCTAGGTTCCAAGCGGATCGCTTCGGTAAGTTCCCTTCGGGCACCAAGCAGGTCTTTTGCGTGATACATTGCCGTAGCAAGGATGTAATGGTTGCTGGCGACCGGCGAAAGACTCAAAGCTCGCTTCGCCGACTCGACAGCTAACCCAGCGTCGTTTGGTTTTGTCATCTGGATTTGCGATAGTAGGGAATATCCCTCGGCGCGATTGGGAGCTAGTTCAATGGACTTTCGCAATGCGCTCTCTGCAACATCCAGTCGTCGAGCGTTGATGCAAAAAACGGCTAGATCCATCCATGCATTGATGGAACGTGGCGACTGAACACATCGCGACTGGAGCAATTGTATCGCGTCGGCGTCTCTCCCCTGCCTAGCATAAACGCTGACCAATTGATGCCGAATCGGATCTGAGTCGGGTGCCACCCCGTTCGCCTTCTCAAGCGTCGCGATTGCAGACGCCGGGTCGGCTGCTGCAAGCAGAATATTCGACGCAGTTTGGCTAACAAAGCTGAAATACTCAATCGCTTTATCCTTGTCGAGGTCGATCCGGTCGCCGTCTGTCCGTCCGGCATTGGTCTGCGTTGGGTCCGATAGTAGTTGGGTATACTTCGTTGCATTTTCCGTATCGCCAAGACTTCGATACGCGGTCTGCATCCCTAAAATCGCTTCCCAAGAGTTTTTTTCTAGCTGCAACGCTTTGGAATAGTCCGTTAACGCTGCGGGAAAATCCCCAAGCTGCTGGTGGGCCAGTCCAAGTTTGCACCATGCTTCTGCTGGTCGAGCGTTCCGCTTGAGCAACAAATTCAACTGCTCTACCGCTTCTCGCATTTTTCCTTCATCGAGCAATACCTTTCCAAGCGCGAGCTGAGCGTCTGTCGGATCTTTCGCGGACGAAATGGCCTTCCTGAAATACTGCTCCGCTTTTTCTTGATCACCTAAAAGCAGCTCGGCATTTCCCATATCGAGCAATGCCTCACTGTGGTTCGGATCGAGCTTCAACGCATAGTCCCATATGCTCCGAGCGACCTCCGTATTTCCGCGCCGCAAATGGAGTTTGCCAAGTAAGCAAAGCGCTTCAGGATTGTTCTTCAGTCGACGGACTAAATCTTCGACAATGTTAAAGGCCTCCGATCGAAGTCGTGCAATCTCTTGCGCCACTTTGGAATTGATCACCGGGGCCGTCGGACGATCAGGGATGACGAAGGGAGCCAAGGTCGGAACGGATTTCGCTCCTATCTCTTGGGTCGCATTGACTTGCGGAGCTTCAAATTGGGATACGGAAGCAACCCGACCACGATAGAGCGCGAACAGCACAATACCGCCTAGATTCAAAAGGATAACGATGGCAATAAGTCGATTGGTATTCAAGATCGGCGACGCAATTAGTTCCGCGAGTAAAGGACGCAAGCCAAGTTGACACATCTCGGTGTCTGTATCCTAAACCAATCCCTGAGGATCGGGGATAGTCACTATCCGAAATGTCCGCTGTCCCGCCGGCAATCACTGGCCCGCCAGCAATCACTTGGCCCGCCAGCAATCACTTGGCCGTCCAGCCTCCGTCGACCGTCAATAAACTACCCGTGCAATAGCTGCTTGCCTGGCTTGCCAAAAAAACGACCGCGCCTTGTATTTCTTCCAGCTTTCCCCAGCGTTCTAAGGCGGTTGCACCCAGGATGTTGCGTTTGGCATCTTCCGTGTCGGCAATCGGTTCGTTCATCGGAGTCAAGAAAGGGCCTGGACAGACAGCATTGACCGTGATTCCATCTTTGGCCAATTCAATGGCAAGAGAACGGGTCAACTGCACCACG
The DNA here is from genome assembly GCA_038219625.1 of Pirellulales bacterium. Taxonomy (GTDB): domain Bacteria; phylum Planctomycetota; class Planctomycetia; order Pirellulales; family Pirellulaceae; genus JBKCUI01. Next base: position 4,459 of record JBBRJI010000347.1, read on the forward strand.
GCCCCTTTGCTGCTGGCATACGGAGTTCGATTTGCCAAACCTACCGTCCCTAACGTGCTTGCCATGTTGATGATACGACCGAAACTTTGCCGTTTCATGAACGGCACTATATGCTTGGTCAAATACCAGACGCCAGTTACATTCACATCGCAAACCCTACGAAATTCCTCGAGCGATAGGGCTTCGATAGGGCCTCGTATATTGATGCCAGCGTTGTTGACGAGAATATCAACCCCACCCAGTTTTGCAATCGACTGTTCGACGAACTTGGGAAACGCTTCGGTTTCTCCAATTTCCAGCCCCATCCCAAATACGGATTGGTTGGTGGCTTCCGCGATCATGTCAGCCACGCGCTCGGCATCGTCGGATTTTCTAGCTGTCAGTAAAACTTTTGCGCCACAACTGGCCAGTGCCACAGCCATCGCTGTTCCGAGGCCTCGCGAGCCGCCCGTGATGATGGCTCGTCGACCCGTAAGATCGAACATGCGAGGACCTAAAAGCCAAGTCTCGGGGATCGTTGTCATGTGCAGTCGTCGGTGAAATGGAAATGGAAATGGAAATGGAAATGGAAAGAAAGGACCAAGACTCTGGGTTACGGGCGCGGGTTGCACTTCCGACCTGAGCAATCTGGACTAGAATTCATCGTTCCATAGATTAGCGTTTGGGCGCGTTTTTTGCGACTGAACCCAGATGAAATCAGTAAACCAGAAAGAAGATTCCAAGCGATGCGTGACTATGACGTTTGTGGCCTAGGAAATGCCATCGTCGATATTTTCTTAGAATTGGACGATTCTGAGTTTGCATCGCTCGCATTCGAACGCGGAACGATGCGTTTAGTGGATGCCGACGAACAGAGCAAACTCTTGCACTTATTTTCGGAAGGCCATCGTGAGCTTCGTCTGGTAAGTGGCGGTTCCGTTGCCAACTCCGTCATCGGCGTTTCGCAATTAGGTGGTCGGTCTGCATTTATCGGTTGTGTTGGCGACGATCGATATGGTCTGCACTACGCGGAAGAGTTCAGTGACCTCAAGATCAACATTGGGAACCCAATCATGGTCGGCGAAACAACTGGTACATGCATTGCCCTAATTACTCCCGATGCAGAACGGACCATGCGGACCTGCTTGGCGGTCTCGAGCCATTTGGCAGCCAAGCATGTCGATGCACATCGAATTGCCCGCTCCACCTGGCTCTTTATCGAAGGATACGTTTTTGCAAACCCCGCCACCGGCCAAACGGCTATTCGAGAAGCGATCCAAGCCGCCAAAGCTTCTGGAACCAAAATAGCCCTGACCTGTTCCGATGCGTTCATTCCAGAAGTGTTTGGGGACGCATTTCAAGCCGCGCTGGCAGAAAGCGATTTGCTGTTTTGCAATGCACCTGAATCGATGGCCGTGACCAAGGCTGCGACCAGCGCAGCGGCCTTTTCAGCCATCAAATCATTGGTGCCCAACTGCGTTGTTACGGACGGTCCGCAGGGTGCTTTCGTTCGGTACGATGGCGAAGAGTCGCACGTTCCGGCTTTTGCTTGCCACCCGAAGGATTTGACCGGGGCCGGCGACATGTTTGCAGGTGCATTTCTTTACGGTATTACCCACGGCTACTCACCTGCGATTGCAGCCCGCGGAGCCAATTTCATGTGCATGAACGTTATTACTCAAGTGGGTGCGCGATTGCAAGTAGACGCGAAAACACTTTGGGCGGAAGGTTTAGAGGATCATCGCGCTGACGATGTCGGTGGTTGATCCTTAGCGACAGTTCGATCAATAACTGTCCGATTTTCCCCGTAGCGGAAGTCGCCAAGACTTTCGGAATGAGCGGGCGCCGAAACTCTTGGCGAGTTTCGCTGCGACATTAATTAATTGATCGAGTGATCGTAACTTGAAAGATCGAATGATGAAAGTTGCCTATATTTTCGCCGCAAACATGGCCTGTACGTTCAAGCTTGCCACGATGATC
>JBBRJI010000348.1:0-6411 GCA_038219625.1 Pirellulales bacterium
GACGTCCATTTGTAGTACGCCAAAACGCATCCGTCGGGGGCGAGCCCCGAACGGATGGGCTTGCGATATTGTCTAACTCTATTGTTGTTCCGAACAAAGAAGACTCGACATAAATCAGAAAGAAATATATCGAAACTACTATTTGTCGCACATCCCAGGCAGAGGCTCCGAGCAGTGCGTTCCCTGGCAGAGCCGCAGAGCCCGGGAACGAGAAACTTTACTGGTGGCGTTAGCCGAGAAGTCTCGTTAATCGGGGTTAATCGAGAACGCTAGTTCGCTCACCACCACCACCACCTACAGATCCTCGAATGGCAGATCCTGAGTTGTTCGTTCGGCAAGGCCCTCCTTAAAATGCTTGCGGCAGACGGTGACGTACCGCTCATTGCCCCCTATTTGAATTTGCTCGCCGTCTCGCACTGGTCAGCCCAGGCCATCAAATGTTGGCTGCCTTCGAATAGAGTGCCTTGGAAATCGGTTCTCAATCCATAGGTCAGAACGGGAATATCCAGCTCATCGCAAACGTCGCTGAGTTGTCGAACTTGGTGGAATAGTAAAAGAAAAGCTTTGCCAAGGATCAAGCTCCTGCGGCAATCTCGATGGGGGATGGTTTGGCAATCGACAAAAAAATGTCGTGCAACGACGGTTTTACCATCTCAAAATGCTCAACGTCGCCAGCCGCCATAAGCGTTTGAAGTATCTCGCGGCGATTCGCATCTCTGAACAAAACCAGATCCCTGCACCTTCCGCGGTCGATCTGTTCGGCCACCCCCGGTATGCCCACGGGAATAGGCTGTCGATTGGACAGACGAACGCGAAGCCGCGGTTCACCGTATTGAAGAGCAATATGTTCTATGGAATCGTCGAGGACCTTCTTGCCGTTAAAGATCATGCATACCCGGTCGCACAACTGCTCTGCCATCCCCATATCGTGTGTACTAAAAATCACCGTAGTGCCAGCCTCCCGCAGACGCAAGACGGCGTCGCGCAGCACTTCCATGTTGACCGGATCGAGGCCGGTAAACGGTTCGTCGAGGATTACCAATTGCGGATTCGTAACCACCGCGCTGATGAACTGGATTTTCTGCGCCATCCCTTTGGATAGCTGATCGATCCGTTTCTTTTGCCATTCCTCCGCGCCCAATTCTTTGAGCCAGCGATCGATGCTCGCATCCGGTCGTTGCATCCCTTTGATTTTGGCAAAGTACCTCAAAACACGTTTGACCGTCATTCGTCGATACAGACCTCGCTCCTCCGGGAGATAGCCGACGCGGTCGTCCGCGCAATCGCCATGGTCATTCCCCAACACCGTTACCGATCCTGTATCGGGCTTATAAATGCGCAAGATCATGCGCATTGTGGTCGTTTTGCCGGAACCATTAGGGCCGATAAAACCGTAAATTGAGCCGGTTGGAACCGACAAATCCATAGGATGGACCGCTTGATGGCTACCGAACTTTTTGGAAACTCCGCGGAGTTCAACAGCCAGCGAATTCATTTGAAAAAGAGGTTGGTTGGTAGGTAGTTGGCGGTGAAATTACTCAGTATGATGGATTTGTTCTGACCGAGTATAACAAGTTTTTCAGTATGCAAATTCTCCCCTCTCTACCCCGACGGCCTCTCCAAATGTCCCCTTTTTCTCAACTTCGGCATCACGATTCCACGGACGCAAATGACGACTTTATCCTTTCAACGAAGCGTCGTGCCTTCTTAACCCTAGTCGGGGGTGCGTGCGCCGTCGCGGCACTGTGCCCACGATCGGTGGTTGCGGTCGATCGGTTTGAACGACCGGTTCCTGGCCAGCTTCGCTTGAGCTTGGCCGCGTATTCGTTGCGAGACCGGCTCACCAAAAAGTCAGATGCCATGGATTTGTTCCAGTTCGTAGACTTCTGTCACGAGCAGGGAATTCCGGGAGCCGAGCTGACGAGCTATTACTTTCCAAAAGAAGTGACCAACGAATACCTCGTTGAGTTAAAGCAGCATTGCCACCGCCGGGGTATTACGATTTCGGGCGGAGCCATCCGAAACGACTTTTGCCAAAGCGACGCCGCAAAGGTTCAAGAGGATATCGAACAAGCGAAACGATGGATCGATCACTACGCCGTGCTCGGCGCACCGGTCATTCGAATCTTCGCCGGCACACAACCCAAAGGAGACACTTGGGAAGCTACCGTCAAACGCTGTGTGGAAGCCTGTGAAACGTTAGCCAAGTATGCTCACCAAAAGGGAGTTTATCTAGGCCTTGAGAACCATGGCGGCGTAACGGCCAAAGCGGAAGGCATTTTGGAAATCGTGAACAAGATCCAAGCCAAGAGTTTCGGTATCAATTTCGACTCCGGGAACTTCAGAGCGTCAGCCGATCCCTATGCGGAATTAGAAAGGATCGCTCCCTACGCAGTCAACGCGCAAATTAAGGTCGAAATCTTCCAAAACAATCAAAATCAAGAAACGGATCTGGCCCGCGTTCTCAACATCTTGCGAAAGGCTGGTTACAGCGGTTGGGTCGCATTGGAATACGAAGCCAAGGAAGATCCAATGGTTGCAATCCCGCGATGGTTACAAAAACTCAAAGCCATCATTGGCTAGAGGTACTCATTGCAACCGCAAATCACTAGCCGTCATTTGATCGTGTGGTCGTACGCCAATTCCCTTGCGACCGGTCAGCTTATCACCGAGATCGGCTCGCCAAGCTTCGGCAGTTGCCTGAAGTCGCGCAACGACTTCCGGATGATCCTGCGCTACGTTTCTGGCCTCGCTCCGGTCATTTTTCATGTCGTAAAGCTCGACTCCAACTTTGACCGACTCGTACTTGGCTGGAATACCACCCGTTCCACCTGGCTTTCCAGCGAGCGTTCGATACTGATGAGGCAAGATGAGCTTCCATCGCGGATCGCGAACGGCTTGAAGTTCATCGTTTGCATAATAACAAGGCAACGTTTGATGGGGTGACACGGCACCAACGGTTCCGACCATCAACGGCATAATATTATGACCATCGATCTTATGCTTCGGCAGTTCAGCCCCAATCAACGCTGCAACGGTCGGCAGAATATCAACGGTGCAGGCCAGCTCATCGCAGGTTGTCCCCGCTGGTATCTTCGTAGGCCATCGCATGAGAGTGGGCACACGAATTCCACCCTCCCATGCCGTCCCTTTACCTTCGCGATGTGGGAAAGCAGATCCTGCGTGGTCTCCATAGGAAAGCCATGGCCCGTTGTCCGTCGTAAAAATCACCAGCGTCTTTTCATCAACGCCAACTTCCTTCAACGTATCGAGTATTTGGCCGACGGACCAATCGACCTCCATGACCACATCGCCAAAGAGTCCAGTTCCGCTCTTGCCCGCAAACTTCGACGAGACATACAAAGGGACGTGAACCATCGAATGTGGCAAGTAAACCAAAAAAGGTTCATCGCGATGCTGTCGAATAAACGCTACGGCTCGTTCCGTATAATTTGTGGTCAATTGCGTTTGATCCTGACCTGTTACTTCGGCATCGATAATTTTGGTGTTCTCGATGAGAGGCAACGGAGGATAGCCCGACTTGATTTGTTGGCTGGCCGCTCGCTTGGCCATCTCCTCCGGATGGTTCGGCCACATGTCGTTCGAGTACGGCAGGCCATAGTACGAATCGAAACCGTGATTGGTCGGAAGGAACTTAGGGTGATGGCCGAGATGCCACTTTCCAATGCATGTCGTGGCATAGTTTTTCTGTTTGCAGATCTCAGCCAATGTCACTTCGCTGGCTGACAAGCCGATGTTGGCCCCTGGGCCAAGTGCCCCCGAAAATCCGACCCGTTCGTGATAGCAACCCGTTATGAGTGCAGCCCGCGACGCCGAGCAGACCGCAGAGGAGACGTGGAAATCCGTAAACCGACGACCTTCACGCGCCATGCGGTCCAGATTGGGAGTCACGTACGCTTTGGCACCGAATGGCCCGATGTCCGCGTAACCCATGTCATCTATGAATATCACGACAATGTTGGGCAGTTCCGCTGCAATTGCGAATGGGCAATGGAATAGGGGCAAAAGCAAAAATATGCAGATGGTTTTGATCCAGTGAGATTGCATTGATTTGCTCAAGTGTTTGATGTATTGATTGGACGGGACCGAGACTTTGATTTTCGTGATCACGATGCGAATCGTGAAAAGTCAAGTATACTATGGAGTTGGTCCTGGTTCCTAGACTCCTTCCCTGCCAGCGTTCCCAGGTTCCCAGGTTCCTACCTCAGAACGCAGTGCCTCAGACCTCACTGCCTCCCAGGATTCGCATGTATTTTCGCTACCGCTGGGTTCATCCCAGCGGGGCGATAATTGGCAGCTACAAGCGATGCTTCAATTTTGGCTCTCCGTCGGTTTTACACCGACGGGAGCTACGTTTGGAGGTGAGGGACCTGATTCACGGGAGACACCTCCTTGCACCTGGGTATGCTACGTCTCGATTGTGATCCCATGCCATTATGAGTCAGGACTCGATCCGAGTGCGCTTCGTCATAGCTCGCATTGTGTGTTTCAATACAACGTGCACTTTGTATTTTCGGTAAGTCGGCGAGCAAGGGTATTGGACCCGACGATAAGCAAGAATCTGATTGAGTATTAGCGAAAGCTTTGCGAATCGCGAGGTTGGATGGTATGGTCGATCGCATGTGTAGGGGACCACGCCCATATGATGCTTGGATTAGGGTTAGGCGATTCGCCGATGTTGGTCGCGTTGAGTTTGATGAACAACAGCGAGTATGTATTTCAAAAACAGAATAGGTCGTTGTTCAAAGAGTTTGGACTTGATTCGTTATGGAGCCGAGGCTTTTATGCTGGGACGGTAGGAGCTGCCACGACGGAGCAGATTGCACGATACTTGGAGAACCAGCGCGACTTGGCCTAGCATGCTGCGCAGATAACAATCCGCTGGCCTTAAGCCAAGCGGTTTTCACCTGCGAAAGCCTTCGGGTTTATTCCGTAGGATCGTTGCCATTTTAAGCTAGCAGAGCGGGAGCGTGCGCGGCCTCTGGCTAGTTTGCTGCGCCGATAATAATCCGCTGGCCTAAAGCCGAGCGGTTTTCACCTACGAAAGGTATCGCATGAGGTATCGCTGTCAGCGAGAATGAAGGAAGCAGCGCCACACATAGCGTCGTACGATAATCTCGCACAATGACTCGACTGAAAGGGGACGCAACGTCGTCGGTCATTATGACTGTCTTTCGAATGCGAAATACCGATTACTTTGGTTTTCACGTGTTGCTGACTGATGTTTCAGAGAAAGAGACCTGACCGCTTCGCCGCTATCCAGACCGCTTCGCCGCTATCGCCCCCTAAGACTTTGATCCATTGCGACTACGCGGATTCCGAATGTGGCCAGCGATGAACCAATATGAATCCAGTGGAGGACCTGAGCCGCTCTCTTATATCCAGTGACGCTGGCGCAAATAGCACCAGAGCTAGAAACGCTTAAGGTCGCTATAAGTCATAACAATGACTCTAACAATGACTCCTGGAACCTTTGTTTTTCCCCTTGTTTTTTCTCATAAAAACAGGTTTGGAATGCTAGGCAAGCTGTCCTTTTGTCTCCAGATCACCGGGTTGAAATCGCTGTTTCTGCCGGTGAAGCCTTCCTCCAGTAATGTCTTGATCGACCCGGTCGCCGTGCTGAAGATTTGCTTGAACGTGAAGTCGAGTAGCCCAACGATGCTGCTGGCTTGAGACAGAATGCCGCCGGTGAGTGCCGGGTTTTCCCATGATAGGCTCGCGCTCAGGCCCGGGGTGATCCCGAATGAGATCACGCCTGTGAGGAGCAACTGGGCGGCGAGATCGTTGAACGTCACATCCCGCCCCTTGTGGACTAGCCGTAAGTTGTTGGCAATGGCGAGGGACACGGTTAGCCCCTTGGCGATGCCGGCGCCGAGTATGGAGACCTCAGCGGCAGCACCGATTGTGGTGATGGCAAAGGTCGTCATGAAAGTCTCGATCAATTCACTGGCGTTTAACCGTCCAGTGGTAATGAACTCAATACCACCTTTGACAAATACTACTGCGGTTGCTGCGACCACCCCCTTGATGCCGATGACGAGCAACTGTTGGGCGATAGTCTCGCGACCACTTGGGTCGCGGAGGTTGACCGGGTCGCTTGCCGCGTACATGTAGCGGTGTCGGCTGACTGGGTCAGCAGGCTGACCGGGCAGTACGTCGGTAGTTAGGAACCGGCCGGTGGCTGGCTGATAGTAACGGTCCCGCAGATACACCAGCCCTGTGCCAGCGTCGGTCGGCTCGCCGGCGTACAGGTAACTCGTGCCGGCCGTACCAGGGGCGACGAGCTGGCCGAAGGCGTTGTAACTGTACCGTTCGGCGACTGCACCGGCCGTCGTGGTCAGCCGGGTAGTGCCCAGCCGGTCGGGGTGGAAGTAAACGGTGCCGGCGGCC
>JBBRJI010000349.1:0-6395 GCA_038219625.1 Pirellulales bacterium
CAATGAAGCTTTGGCTGCAATTAACATGAGGCTGGGACGAAGTAGTTTCCCACCCTAATCCGCTACGTAAGAATTTATTTCGGCGATATGGTGCTGCGCGGCCTGCAATTCCCGATGAAGCATTTGCTCAACGAGAGTCAATTCTTCACGAATCGATAGTGTGGCTAAACGCAGTTGGTCGCGATAAGCATGCACTGGTCCTTGCCCCAGGTCGTCAGCACCTTTTAAAGGCAGAGACGCTATTCCTGACGCAGGAACTGGTACGGAGTCCGAGAAAGGCTGGTTGCAAGCTCTCGACAAGTTCCCTATACGGACATTTGCCCCTGCAAGGGCATTGGCCGGAGGCGATTGAATTTCGACAGTTTCCATTTTCGCTTACTCATTTCTATGGAAATCTCCCCGTATGCCGCCTGTTTTTGATAACAGCATGATCCTGGAGATCGTCATTGATCGGTCTATGGCTTTGCACATGTCGTAGACAGTTAAAGCAGCCACACTTGCGGCGGTGAGCGCTTCCATCTCCACTCCTGTTGAGCCGGTCGACTTCACCGAGATCCGCCATTCCAGCTCAATTTCAGAAATCCACTCGTGCTCGACCTCGACCGAATCGATCAATATCATGTGGCAAAGCGGAATCAGGATACTGGTTTGTTTTGAGGCTTGAATGGCAGCGATACGGGCCACCTGCAAGCAATCCCCTTTGGAGTTTGAATTGGTCCTAATCGCGTTTGCGGCGTTCAAGGACATGCAAATTCGACTACTGGCGATCGCTGTTCGGTGTGTGTTTGCTTTACCACCTACATCCACCATTCTCGCTTCTCCACTCGCATTGACGTGGGTCAGCATTGGCTCGGCGATGTTCGAGGGTGATTCGGGATTGGCGTTGGTTTCTTTAGGAGTTGACATAGGAATTTGCTACAGGACAACTCCCGCAATCGGAGCAAAAAAATAACAATCGGAAAAAGAATGGTTAATAGTTGAATCGACGCCGCAAAGGCAATTTTGCGGTTGCTGAGCGGTCTTAGAAAATGCCCCCGAGTTTTACTCGGGGGATGTTTACCCTTTCTCTAAGTGGTCGGCACCATCACGCGGAGCGTGATGACTACGTACTCATCACGCTCCGCGTGATGTCGGGAACCTTAATTCTTGACTCTGACGAAGCACTAAGCATGCCCCGAATATTCGGCCCCGAAGAACTCTTTGCTTTCCGTCACGGTTGGTTTGATGGTGCGTTTTCCTTCTTGCCAATTGGCCGGACAGGCTTCGCCGTGCTTTTCCGTGTACTGTAGCGCTTGGACCATTCGCAAGGCTTCATCAACACTTCGTCCGAGCGGGAGATCATTGACGACTTGATGGCGAACGATACCCGTGGCATCGATTAGAAACAATCCGCGGAGGGCGACCGAATCACCCAACAACACGTCGTAGTCCCTGGCAATTTGCTTGTTCAAGTCCGAGACCAACGAATAGTCAATTTGCCCGATGCCACCTTGCGATCGCGGCAAATTGCGCCAAGCCAAGTGTGAGAACTCGCTATCGACAGAAACACCCAGAACTTCCACGTTGAGATCTGTGAATTCCTTGACGCGGTCGGAAAAGGAGATAATCTCGGTTGGGCAAACGAACGTAAAATCAAGCGGGTAAAAGAACAGCAATACGTATTTGCCTTTGAATTGGCTAAGCGTCAATTCTGCGAATGAACCATCCGGGAGAACAGCAGTCGCTTTGAAGTCAGGGGCTGGTTTGGTAACAAGAACGGCCATCGAAGTGTCTCCTGGTGGATTTGCTTTAGAACTGCGAAAATGATCGGGTCGTTAAATCGTCTTCATTGTCCGTCAATCGTCAAGGCTTATGCACATGGACACTTCTATTCCAGGGAATATTTCCGACTCAACCGCTACCATCGATCAACTCAAAGCTTTGGTGCATCGATTCGTACAGGAGCGATCGTGGGAATCGTTTCATTCGCCCAAGAATTTGTCGATGTCCATCGCGATCGAAGCAGCCGAACTGATGGAGCATTTTCAGTGGACAAACCAATCTGCCTCTGCCGTTCCAACCGCGCATGATTCCCCGGTCGCACAAGAACTTTCCGATGTGGTTGCGTACTCGCTAGCGCTTGCGAATGTCCTTGGCGTCGACCTGAGTCAGGCGCTCGAATCCAAAATGGAGCGCAACAAATTGAAATATCCTGTGGGAGCCGAATACACACCTAGGGGGATTTCAAGCCCAGGATAGAGCATAAAAACACAAAATCCCCCAAATAATTCCAGTAGGATTTCGAAAAAAGACCGTTTTCCCAATGTTTTTTTGACACAATTGACTGAAATCCAGGGTTTTTATCGGAAAAGTGGCAATTCCCGGTTGCATTTAAACCAGGGCAACCTTTAATTCAGCAAATAGTATTGTCCTCGGTTGGACATGATTTATGATTTCAGGTTCGTTGAAAGGGATGCATCGTATGGCAAAAGCAGCTGCCAAGACAGAAAAGCCACTAACCAAGGTCCAAATCTTCACCAACATTGCTGAAGCGACCGGGCTATCGAAGAAGCAAATTGCCGAAGTATTCGAAGCTCTCAAAGTCGAGATCTCCAATTCGGTTGGCAAGAAGGGTGTGGGCTCGTTCGTAATCCCTGACCTATGCAAAATCGTTCGCATCCAAAAGAAGGCTCTTCCAAAGCGCCAGGTCCGCAACCCACAGACCGGCGAAATGAAATGGGCAGATCCAAAGCCAGCTTCTACGGCTGTTAAGGTTCGCGCTCTCAAGAAACTAAAGGACATGGTCTAATACCAGACCAGGTTCGATCCAAAAACCAACGACTTGGGCAAGCCATTCCGCTTGCCCATTTTCGTTTCAAGCATCCAATAATTTGAGGCCGCAATGCGATTGATTTTGATGGGGACCGGTCCTTTTGCCGTACCAAGTTTCCATGCTCTATTTCAAAATCGCTACGAGATCGTTCACGTGGTGACTCGTCCCATTGTGCGGGCAACAAACGGAAAAGAGCCGCCGCACAGCCCGGTTCGCCAATGGGCCTTCGAAAATCAACTGCCAATCGTTGACCCCGTTTCCATCAACGATCCCGAGGCGATTCAATGGCTGGCTTCACAACAAGCGGACTTGCTGATCGTTTGTGACTATGGCCAAATTCTCTCACGCGATGCGCTGGCTGCCTCGAAGCTAGGCGGCATTAACCTTCATGGCTCTTTACTCCCACGACATCGCGGAGCCGCCCCAGTCCAATGGTCCATCCTGGCAGGCGATCCCTTGGCGGGTGTATCCGTCATTCACATGACCCCGGCCCTGGACGGAGGGCCCATTCTGAAAACGGCATCAACGGAGATTGGCGTGCTGGAAACCGCAGCAGAGCTTGAAGCCAGACTCAGCCAAATGGGCGTCCAATCGATACTCGAATCGGTCGCGTTGCTTGAAACAAAGCAATCGCTTGCAGACTGCGGAGATCTAGGTCAGCACCAAGATAAATCGCTCGCGACCAAAGCACCACGGCTTGCGAAACAAGATGGCGAACTGAATATGCATTACCCGGTCCGATGCCTCGATCGTTTGATACGTGGCTTGCAGCCTTGGCCAAGTTGCTTTGCGCACCTACAGTTCCCCGACGGCAAGATGTTGAGAGTTATTTTTTCCAAGGCGACCCCGATCGAATTCGATGTTGCGTCTTTGCATACGGTAGCATTGCATACGGTACCGGGTGATTTGCTTTACGGCGACACACTCCGGAGCTTGCTAGAAACCAACGTTAACTTAAATGCATGCGTCGAGCGACATGCGTCGTCGTCCTTGTATGCGGTTGCCACGGATGGCTTGCTTGCGATTCCATCGGTTCAGCCAGCGGGCAAACGGCTCATGTCGTCCGAAGAATTTTTGCGAGGCTATTCGCGATATTCATCCATGAAGATCGCATCTGTCCCGGGTTCCCATCCCTTACTCAACAAGATGTCATGCAGCTAAACTCAGTATTAACCGTTTTGCAGCAGATCGCTCCATTGGAATTTGCCGAGAGCTGGGACAACGTGGGGCTACTTGCCGGCCATCGCAATCGTGAAATCACGAGTGCCATAACCTGTCTAACACTCACTGCGACAACACTCGAGGAAGCGATCCGAGAAAAGGTCCAATTGGTGATCTGCCACCATCCGATTCCGTTCAAGCCACTCGCGAAAATCACCGATGACACGACTACCGGCAGGCTTCTACTTCAAGCAATCGAGGCCGGGATTGCGATTTACTCGCCGCATACCGCTTGGGATAATGCAAAAACAGGCATCAATCAGCAGTTAGCAAACATCCTCGGCCTCGAAACGGTGAAACCGCTGCAACCTTTCTTGCCAACCATGACGAGCGACGCATCGCTCGGTGTTGGCCGATTCGGAATCTTTCGTGCTCCAATGAGCATAGAAACCGCTCTGGAAAGAATTCACGTCTCCATTCCGACGATTCAAGCTAGGCACACCCACGATCGGAGCCACGGTCTTACTAAGATAGGCATCGTGTGCGGCAGCGGAGGTAGTATGCTATCGCTGGTTGCACGACAGGGGTGCGATGCGATGCTCACCGGAGAAGCGACTTACCATCAATGCTTGGAAGCGGAATCGCTCGGAATCGCACTCTTGATGATAGGTCATCATGCTAGCGAATCGTTTGCGATGAAGGACTTGGCTATGCAGCTTCAGGTGTTGTTGCCAAAGTTGCGAGTGATTGCATCCAAGCGTGAAGAATCGCAGTTTTGAATTACGGCACAGTGATCCCATTCCGTTATCCCTCGAAAGCCCGATCTTGAACTTCAAACCTGACTTAATTCTGAAGAAGTCCTATGCTATTTTTCTGGTTCTTGCTCTTTTGTGCATTTCCAGTTTTGGCTGCAAGAAGTCGCGTGACTTCGCCCGCGTCGAAAAAGCGATCGAGCCGTTGGGGAATGGAAATGCCGTCGATTCCATTTTGGACCATGTATTGGTCCTTGAAAATACGAACAGTCCAACGTCAATGGAGATTGCCCAATACTACCGGGAAAAGCGCGGAGTAAAAAAGGTCTTTCCAATCCGATGCCCTGATTCCGCTGTCGACGTTGCGAATGAGACCTTAGACTTCAGCACATTTCAAGAGACGATTGGAAAACCTCTTTGGGAGTATCTGGCTAAAGAACCGACGATTGATTACATCGTCTTAAACAAAGGGATTCCGATTCGCCTTTCGGACGCTCCCGTTGGATTTGCGCCCGGTCTGCCTTCGCTTGACTCGTGTGTGGCGGCGCTGGACTATTTTCACGATAGCAAATCATTGAGGGCTGTCATCGTCGAAAACGATCTCAAAGGAACGTGCTTCGTGAACAAGTTCTGGAACGCAACGGAACGTTTTTCGCATGCCAAATACGGTGGCTATTTAGTAACCAGGCTGGATGGATATACCGCCGCATCCGCCAAGGCTTTGGTCGATAGCGCGATCGCTGGAGAGAAACGTACGCCAACCGGAACGATTCTTTTGGACTCCATGACTTTGGTGGAACCGATCGATATTTCTAAAGTTCCCTTTTCGCCGATCAAGGCTGGCATGAAGGATATGGAATCAATTGCAGAGATAGCTTGGGGGGAATGGAACGTCGATCTGTTCGCCGCTTATACCAATCTTTCTAGCTTAGGGATTCCGACCGAGCTGGATCGGTCCGAAAATTTCGTTGGCAACCGGCAAAGGCTGATGGGGTACGCGTCGTGGGGAAGCAATGACGGTAAGTATATAGCCGCAAGTTACCGATCGCTTGGATTCGATGCAGGCGCGATCGCTGAGACTGCAGTTTCGACAAGCGCTCGAACGTTCTTGCCGACCGAGGGGGGGCAATCGCTCATCGCGGATTTGATTGAAGCTCGCGTCACCGGGGTGAAGGGCTACTGCGACGAACCTTTCTTGCTCGCCGTCGCATCGCCAACGATTCTTTTTGATCGTTACGCTCGCGGATGGAATTTGGCGGAGAGTTTTTACGCAGCCTCCCGTTTCGTGGGGTGGGAAGACATTGTCATAGGGGACCCATTGTCAGCACCTTACGCGAAGCGGTAATGGGGCAGGCCGGCTTGACCCTTTGTGTCGATCTTGACCGCCCGAAATGACCAAGATCCAATCATGTTTCGACAGCGACACTGGTAACGAGTTCGTCGGAAGTGAGCAGGGGGCACGAACGGAGGACACTCCACTTTAGCCTCGTTCCGACCCACCAGCAACGAAGGTGAAAAGTGGGCTAGCCCTGGGCTGTTAAAAATTCGGTATTGACACCACATTTTGACGAGTCGATTTTGTTCCGTCCCCTTGCCGGCTTGTCCGGCAGGAAGGCGAGTTTTGCAATTAGCAGATCATGGTCCATCTGACCGCTCCCCTGACCAGCTTG
>JBBRJI010000350.1:0-6382 GCA_038219625.1 Pirellulales bacterium
TGGGGTCGTATCACAATTTGTTTGGCTTGCCGAATGAAGCTCAGATTTTCATGGAGTCGGATGGGAGATTTCACGTATCGAAGATTGTGCCAGGCAGTCGAATTCAAGATATGGTTTCTTTCGCGAGGTACGACGTTCCGCACTTGCAAGAGGCATTCAGCAAACGCATCGGGTTTGCGATCGAAACCGGAGGCTGTCCCGCCGAAAAAGGAGACGCATTGATTCAACAATACATCCATGCGGCTCAGTGGACCACCTACTTGGAATAGCCGTTGGCACGTTAATCTGAGGTTGAATGGATCAATTCCAAGGGAAATATCCGACAAGCCGATCCTCAAACGCTGGAGTCTTGGCTATCATATAGAAGAAGAGTAGCCTCCTCCCAGAGATGCTGTATTTTCACGCATCGCCATCAACCATTGTTTTCTTTTTCGGATCATTTCGTTTATGGACAAAACCGCACTCTTAAACTTTGTCAGCAATGCATGTTATTTCGCCCTCGCCGCGGTAGCCCTTTGGGGGATTTATTTTGTGGTCTTGGTGATGACTCGGGTTGGTCGAAAACGATTCAAAACGGAGGAGGCTCAAGATGCATTTCTCGATTCGATTGAGCCGGATTTGAAACGTGGGGACTTTGACAAGGTTATTAGCGTCTGCGAGGGGGACAACAGGGCGTTGCCCATGATGGTTGTTTTCGTTTGCAAAAACCGCATATTCGGTTTCAACAAAGTGAGGCAATTGGTGCTTGATCGTTTTCAGCGGGATGTGGTCGCGGACTTGGACTACAGCATTGCCTGGATTGTGACGGTGATCAAGACGGCACCCATGCTTGGTTTGTTTGGAACGGTGATGGGGATGATGGGCGCCTTCGGTAAGTTGAATTCCGCAGTAAATGTGAGTCCATCTGAACTCGCTGGTGACATCCGAGTCGCGCTGGAAACGACCGCCATCGGGTTGTCGATTGCTATGCCGTTGGTGATGGCCATGGCCACCATTAGCAACCGCATTCAGCACATGCAGGATTTGGTTGCGGCCGGATTAACTCGGGTCCTTGAGGCATATAAAGTGGGACTTGCCCGAGAAGAGCAGCGACGACCACGACAAAGTGCCTAATGGTCCAGAAAGCAGGTTCAGTATGAGCAATGCGACTTTGGAAGAAGAGCCTTTGCCTGTCGATCTTTCGGATGAATCGGAGCTTGATCCTGTCTCGTTAGGAAAACGTCCGCAGCTTGACGCCGAAATGGACATCACGCCGATGATTGACATGGTGTTCCTGCTGCTCATCTTTTTCATTCTTACCTCGAAGATGACTGGTGAAAAAACCTATCCGGTCCCGCCCGCCAAACATGGCAGCTCGGTGGTGATTAAAAACTGCGTTTCGATTTTGGTTAGCCGGGGGACAGGCGGCACGCCTATTGTCGCGAGGGGAGATGGCACAACTTTTTCCGAAGACCCTGAATTGCAGGCCGCCGAGATAGCGGAATACATCCAACTGGAATTGGATTCAGGTCGAAAATCCGAAATCCTCGTCCGGGCCGAAGGGAATGTGACATCCGGTCAGATGAAGAAAGTCAAACAAGCCATCGCCGAGGTGCTCGAAGAAGGCAAAATGATTAATATTGCCGTGTCGGAGGCGAGCTGATGTCCCTGCGCGTAGAATGCCAGAAATGTGGCTCGAGTCATTCCGTAAACGAACGCATGCTTGGGCGTTCGATACGATGTCCAGTATGCGATGCAAATATCGCAGTACCAGCCGATTTACCAGATGCTCAAAATGCGGACATAGAACCGGAAGGTTTTGTCGAGGGTGAGATCGTCTCCGCGGAAGAAGAGTTCGCTGCGGTTGAAACGGTTCCGGGCGAACTGGTTTCCGTAGGTTCTCCGGTGGTAGGCTACGAGTCAAGTCAGGCAGATAGTCACTTTGAGGTTGAGTCCGAAAAACGACTTAGTGAGCCAGATAATGACGATGACTTTGGCGACGTCCTGTTCGCCAAGAGAGAGCTTCCCAAGGATGACATGGACATGACCCCGATGGTGGACGTCACGTTCTTGTTGTTAATCTTTTTTATGATTACCGCTTCGTTTACTAGCGAAAAGGTCATCGAGGAGCCGCCTCCACCGTCCGACAAGGCAAGCACCAATGCGAGAGAAGAACCGGAAAAAATACTTGATACGGTTCGTGTTCAAGTCGATGAGTTTAATGCGTACACTATCATTTTGCCAGGTGGCGAAGACCGGCAAGCGAGCAGTAAGCAAGATTTGTTGATTGCTCTGGGTGACGCACGCAGGGAATTGGTAACCGGGGCAAACGACGACGCACTGAAACTGGCCGTCGAAGCGCATACGGAATCAATTCATGCGGCTGTGGTGGCGGCCATAGATGCAGGGCGAGAAAAAGGCTTCAGTAGTATCCAAGTGACCGTGGTCGAGGAGTTTGATTAATCGATGGCAGCATCGCGATTTATAGCCCTGTTGGAGAGTCGAGGTCTGCTCGACCCCGAAATTATCGTTGAGCTCCATCGACAGGTCGAGCAATCCAAAGTTCGAGTCACTCCCGAAGCCATAGCAAAGCTGCTGGTTGACAACGGCCAGCTAACGCGATTTCAAGCGACCAAGTTGGTGACCGAGCTCAATGAATCGCTTGGCAGCGACAAGCCAGATCCGTCCATGGCCTTGCGGGGTGGCCGGCCGCTAGAACCAGCGCCCGTCAGTGACCATGATTCCGTCGACGACTTGCTACCGACTGATGTGGTCGAAGTGGAGGATAAGGTAGAGACTGTTGAAGTCATTGAAGACGACGTCGAAGTCGTTGAAGTGGCTGCCAAGTCAAAGCCGACTCGTTCGCGAAGGATGGCGACCGAATTGGATGATCTTCCGGGTCGCGTTGTCCGGGATATCAGAGTAAAGAAAAAAAGTTCTTGGGAATCCTTCCGCATCATCGGTTATGGATTCTTGGTGCTCCTACTGATCATCATCTTTATTCCCCTTGTGGGTTGGTTCTTGAAAGGCTCCGCCGAGGAAGCTTTCGGCCTGGCTGAAAATGCTTACAAGTCGCAAGATTACGAGCGTGCCAGCAAAAGCTTCGCGGACTTTGCGAATAATTTCACCGGCAATGAGCGAGTCAGCGAGGCACGTGTGTTCTCGGCACTAGCCAAAGTCCGTCAGGATGCGGAAAAAGTCGCTGACCCAACCGTCGCGCTCAAGACTTCCCAAGAAATATTGCCAACCATCACCAACGAGCCCGCACTTGGTAAATTTCGCGGCGACGTAACCGACACGTTGCTTCGTATCGCCGAAAAGTTTGTCTCGAAAACGGAAAACACACCTTCGATCGCTGACCGCAAAGTATTGATCGAAAAAATGAACCAGCAGATGGAGTTAATTCGCGATCCACGCTACGTGGGCACGCAGGAAAGGACTCAAAACGAACTGAGAATCAAAACCATTGAGGAAAACCAGAACCGTTTGATTCGCGATATTCAACGGGGCGAGGATTTGTCCGCTACCGTCGCCGAAATGAACAAATCGGTGGAGGCAAAGAATGTCGGCGAAACGTACGAGCTGAGAAGGAAAATACTTCGCAAATACCCACAATTGGAATCCAATGCCAAACTTGGGGATTTGCTCAATCAAGCGACCGGCCAACAACAGGATCTTGTGGTACCAGCCAAACAAATGCCGAGTCTCAGCAATGAACAGGAGTCGACCATACTCACCAAAAGCGTTCTGTTGGTTGGACGTAAAGCCAATGCTGCAAGTGTCCCTGGTACAACGATTTTTTTGAGAGCCAAGGGGTCCGTTTATGCTTTGCACGCATCATCAGGCCAAGTTTTATGGCGAAAGCACATCGGCATCGATTGGACGGGCGAACCCAAGCCCATTTCGTCAGCCGCTGATAGCGATGTCTTCATCTCGATTCCGGAACAAGGAAAAATCAGAAGGCTTTCGGCCATGGATGGTGCGATGGTTTGGGAAGCAAAATTCACTGGACGAATCATTGAACCAACCATCGATGGCGATGATATTTTTGTGGCTATCTCGGGTGAAACATCAACGGCAGGAGTGGCTACCGGCGAAGTTTTTTGCTTGGACGCCGCGACAGGACAAACGCGATGGGGAAAAAAACTCCCACAGGCGATCGATGTAGGAGTAGGGGGCGCTGCGGGCAAGAAAATGCGGTATGTATTGGGAAACCATTCCAATCTATACGCCATGTCGCGCGCAAGCGGAAAATGCGAAGAAGTGGAGTACATTGGCCACGCACCTTCGTCGATCGCGGTGCCGCCTGTTTGGATCCAAAATCAATTGATTCTCTTTGAAAACGAGGGGCCCGATTACAGTTTGATGCGGGTATTTCAAACCAACGACGAGGGACTCGAAATCCAGGCTGGACAAAAGCCAGTTCGATTCCGAGGTCACGTCGTAATTGCGCCTCAGGTGGATCGTCGACGACTAGCGGTTGTGACCAATTTGGGTGAAGTCGCTATTTTGGAAGTGGATGCGCTCAATCCTAAGGACAAAGTCTTCAAGCAGGTCAATTCGGTCGAAAACGAAGTAGTTCCCAAATTAACTTGGCCTTTGATGATGGGGAACGATCTATTGCTCGCCTCCACCAGACTTACTCTTTATCAAGTGCAAGAAAGTACGCAGAAACTCAATCGGCAGTGGTTGAAGGATGACGGCGACCAGTTTATCTCCAAACCGATCCAGGCAGATGATTTTGTCATTCATGCTCGAGTCGTGCGTGGCAACCTCGGAGTTCGGGTGTCGGCGATCAAGCTGGCAACTGGCGAAATGGTTTGGGAATCGGATCTTGGCGTACCTGTCACTTCCCTTTCTTCGGACGGAAAGGGCTTTTTGGCGATCACCTCGCAAGCATCCGCTTACTCCATCGAAGGAAAGTCGTTTTCGGAAAAACAGCCCATTGCACCGGTGGAGAATCTCGGCCGAAATCAGCGAGCCATGTTGTTTAGAACGCCGATCAAGTTGACTGATTCCCGAATCGTGATTTTTAACCAAGCACAAGGAAACCAAATGCTTCTGGTGGACCCGTCTCGTCGCGCGACCAATCCAACCAAGATGCTGGCCCTAGATCTTGGTGATACGTATCCGAGCAACGAATCAGTTGCGTTGGGTAACGGGAGCGTCTTGCTGCCGCTTGACAACGGCCAAATCGCTATGGTCGACCCCGAGAAAGGTAAAATGATCGGTGTTCCCTTTCAACCATCCGTTCAAGCGGGAGAACGACCGAAGTGGCTTAACCCGATTGTTCTGGCAGATAAGCAGACCGTCGTCGTAGCTGACCAAAAGCGATTCATGTACAAACTGTCGACGGGCAAGCAATTGCGAAGCATCACGTCGCAAACCCTTGAGAAATCGCTCAAAGGGAGGCTTTCGGTCATCAAAGACGTGGTGGTTGGCGTCTCTGCAGGCGCGTCCGGCGATCAATTGGACTTTTACGAATCCGGCGAACTTAAGCGATTTACATCCGTTTCCGTCGAAGGTCGTTTTACCTGGGGACCTTATACCATTGATAGCGATTCCAAAAGCTACCTCTTAGCCTTTAGTGACATCGACGGATTGGTTGCGTGCGATGAGACGGGTAAGCGACTATGGACCCGGGCGCTGGAAAAGACGGTACTAGTCGGGCCCCCCACTCTCCTGGAATCGGATTGCCTCCTCACTTCCACCAGCGGCGATTTGTTGCGAATATCGTTAACCGATGGCAGCATCGTAGCAAAAGTGCAAATCGGCGAACCGATTAGCGGGCCACCACTCATTTTGCCCAAGGCGCTGCTCATTCCATGCGACGAAGGTATTGTCTTGACGGTGCCCACTCCCACGGCTTCCACTGAGAATCCAGGTGTTAGTCGATGATGAGATTCCGCAATCTAAGTACCGTTCGATCAATATCTGTCCGATTTGCCCGTAGCGGAAGTCGCCAAGACTTTCGGAATGAGCGGGCGCCGAAACTCTTGGCGAGTTTCGCTACGACACTAATGGATCGAGTGATCCTCAGGGTAGTTTCATCTTCTAAATCCGTTGCTAGGGAGGGTGAGGCTCCTGCCGAACCAAAGCGACGCCAGCTCGGCACGAGCCTCGCTCTCCCGTTGTGCCGGTGGAATGTTTTTTTCCTACTGCCGATCGCTTTACTGGCGACGCTTGTATCTTTCGTAGAAGCCCAGCAAGACAAGCTCTTGGAAGAGATCGGCGTGACCGGTTCCGTGCTGGACGAAACTCCATTTGATGTCATCACCTTAAACAAGGAGGAACAAGGGCGAAGCAGCGACCAGGGGCAGCTGCTGGAACGATCTAATGCCTTAATGGAAAAGCGCTTGGCCGTGGTCACGCAATCCGCACCCATGTTCGCCGTGGCCCTACG
>JBBRJI010000351.1:0-6376 GCA_038219625.1 Pirellulales bacterium
ACGCCGACGCGGGATTCAATGGCTGCAAAGACGTCCGCACGCCAAACATGGATGCGCTCGCGAAAGGCGGTGCGGTGCTGAAAGACTTCTACGTTCAGCCAGTGTGTTCGCCGACCCGCTCGGCGTTACTGACCGGGCGCTACCCGACCCGCACGGGTGTCTCTTCGATTGTGAAGCCAGGTGCGCCGTGGGGACTGCCGCTCGCGGAACGCACGCTGCCGCAGGCGCTGCGCGAGGCGGGATACACGACGGCGATTTGCGGGAAGTGGCATCTCGGAGAATTCGAGCCGGCCTACACGCCGACGCGGCGTGGCTTTGACCACCAATACGGGCACATGTTCGGGGCGATTGATTACTTTACGAAAATACGCGGCAAACAGCGCGACTGGTATCGCGACGACAAACCCTCGGCGGATGAAGGCTACTCGACGCATCTCGTGGCCAAGGAAGCGTGCCGCCTCATCCGCGAACAGTCGGAAGACAAGCCGCTGTTTCTTTACGTGCCATTCAATGCGGTCCACGCGCCGCATCAAGTGCCGGAGAGCTATAAGGCGGCGTATCCAAATCTCAACGGCTTGCGGCAGACGATGGCCGGGATGCTCTCCGCCGTGGATGAAGCCATCGGGCAAATCACAGCCGCTCTTGTGGAATCGGGACTACGCGAAAACACACTCATCATCTTCTCAAGCGACAATGGTGGACCTGCCCCAGGGAAGGCGACCATGAACACGCCGCTTCGGGCAGGCAAGGGTACTATTTACGAAGGAGGTATTCGAGTTTGCGCCTTTGCCAACTGGCCTGGTCGAATCCAAGCGGGGATTACTGTCAAAGAACCCATGCACGCCGTGGACTGGTATCCTACGCTCGTTAAGCTGGTTGGCGCAAAAGCCAATCAGGAGTTGCAACCCGACGGTATCGACATTTGGCCAATGCTCACTCAGAGTAAGAAGTCGCCCCGCGATGCCATCCTGCTAGTCGGCAATAAGCTAGGTGAGTCTGCCATTCGGATGGGAGATTGGAAACTCTTGCTTAGCCCCTCGGACAAGGGCGCGGATGAGCAGTCTGCCGGCGAAAAAGCCTCCGGGAAAATCGAACTCTACAACCTTGAAGAAGATATTGCAGAGTCTAACAATCTCGCTCAATCACAACCTGAAAAGGTGAATGCAATGCGGGCTCGTCTCGATGCGATGCTCAAAAACGCTGTAGCGCCTGGCGATACTACTCGCGATCCAAAGTCGACAACCAAGAAAAAGAAATAGTCTAAGAACAAGAAAAAAGGACCGTAAATTAATGCTAATAAACAAGTATGCAGCGTGGATTTCCGTCTCGTTGTTTTTGTTTAGCCTTTGCGGAGTTGCCTTCGCTGCTGACAAACCTAACGTAATCTATATTATCTCGGACGACCTGGGTTACGCAGACCTGGGTTGCTACGGAGCGACGAAAGTAAAGACACCGAACCTGGCCACAAAGACACCGTTATCAACGGCATTCCGCGTATCGGTTTCATGACCGGTGGCAAAGCGGCTCGTTGGGTCGACGAAGACATTGCTGACGTCCTTACCAACAAAGCGGTTAGCTTCATTGAGACGAACAAGTCAGCACCTTTTTTCCTGTTCTATTCCACACACGATATCCACGAGCCGATGGTCCCGCACCCCCGTTTCCGTGGTACCAGTGAATGTGGCTGGCGCGGCGACGTAATCCATCAGCTCGATTGGTCAATCGGCCAGCTCATGGACGCACTCGATCGAAACGGACTCACCGACAACACCCTCGTTATTTTTACAAGTGATAATGGTGGCGCGATTAAGAACACGTACGACGATGGCACCAATGCACTACACGGCAATCAACCGCCAAACGGCTCGTTGCGGGCAAGCAAAGGAGCTCTCTATGAAGGTGGCCATCGCGTCCCGTTTATTACACGATGGCCTGGTCATATTCCCAAAGGTAGCGTATCGGGTGAGTTGATTGGTCATGTGGATGCGATGGCTAGCTTCGCAGGGCTTTCAAACCAAAAACTCGATGCGAGTGCTGCCCCTGATAGCTTCAACGTCCTCTCCGCATGGCTGGGAAAAAAGACAGAGGTTCCTGCTCGCGATCATCTCGTATTGCAAGGAAACGCGCCTAACCCACTGGCCTTGCGAGTGGGAGAATGGATGCTGATCGAGAAAGGGGGAGCGAAAAAGAATGCGAAGGCTCCCTTGATCGAGCTTTACAACCTTGCCACCGATCTAAGCCAGTCCGTTAACGTTGCCGAGAACGAGCCAGAGCGAACCAAGGCCATGGCTGCACGTCTCAAAACGATTCGCGAAAATCGCCACAGCCGGTAGGTTGTGGCATTGGACAATACACGTGGCTGACTAAACCGAACGACTCTTCTTGGCGTCTGGGGCAGTTTCTACGATTGGCACCATTTTCGAGGCAGGTTCCGTCGGCTTAAGAATTGCGGCATCCAGTTCGATTTCGCGGCCCATGCTTTCGTGCTCTATTGAATGCTGCAGGTACTGTACCGCTTCATCGATCGTGTCGGCTTGCATCAGCAGGAATTCACCTTTTCGGATCAACTTCAACGCACGATCCACCGCGTTTTGCCACCCCTGCATTTCGTGAATTTCCTTCACGCGTTTGCCGCTATCCATCCCTTGTTTGAAGAGAGACATGATTTCGCCAGGCTGACGCCCACGAAGATACTGATCTTCATAGAGGATAATACGATCAAAATGGTCTGCCAAGATCTGTCCCTGGCGAATCATATCAACATCACGGCGATCGCCGGCCGCAGAGTAGACTACGGTTCGACTAGGGTGTGGGAATTGATTCAATGTTTCGGCGATGGCCAATAGAGACGATTGGTTGTGACCATAGTCCACCACTACCGTTGCCCCATGGATCTCCATCAGATTGAACCGCCCAGGCACTTTGTCCATGTGAGACGAGAACGACTCAAGACCGAGTCGAATCTGTTCGCATGGCATTCCAAGAGCCCAACAGGCGCCTGCGGCAGCCAGCACATTCTCGACTTGGAAGCCGATGCGACCATTGTGTGTCAGCGGAATTCTATCCAAAGTCAACAGAACGAAATCCGTGTCCCCTTCGGCCAAAACCACCGAATTGTCACGGACGAAAGCACCGCGGCCACCCTTGGCACGATGGGCCAGCAAAACAGGCTCGTTGCCATCCAGCGCAAAGAACACAACTGAGCCTTTGCATTTCTCGGCCATTTCAGCCGTGAGCGGATCGTTGGCCTTCAAAACGCCGTAGCCATTCTTATGAACGGCTTCGATGACACAGCGTTTCACTTTGGCTAGCTGTTCGATGGTTTCGATATCGGCTAAACCAAGATGATCGCCTTCGCCGATGTTCGTGACCACTCCAACATCGCACATGTCGAAGCCGAGTCCCTCACGCAGGATTCCACCGCGGGCTGTCTCCAAAACGGCCGCATCGACCGACGGGTTCATCAAAACCGAACGAGCGCTCTGCGGTCCACTGCAATCACCCGCATCGATACGGCGACCAGCAATATAGATACCGTCCGTGCATGTCATGCCAACCTTTTTGCCTGTGCAGGCAACAATGTGAGCGATGAGCCGGGTCGTAGTCGTTTTGCCGTTGACGCCAGTAACACTAACAATGGGTATTCTTCCGTTGTTGTTTGACGGATACATCATATCGATGATTGCCTGCCCGACGGGACGTGGCGTACCAGACGAAGGCTCGATATGCATCCGCAAGCCGGGGCCGGCGTTGACTTCCACGATCACTCCGCGTTGTCCTTGGAGTGGTTGTGTGATGTCTTGAGCGACAACATCAACGCCGGCAATATCCAACCCAATAACTCTTGCCGCTTCAACGCATTGGCGAGCGACATCTGGGTGTACTAAGTCCGTCACATCCGCAGCGGTACCGCCAGTGCTTAGATTGGCGTTGCGACGGATCAAGACTTTCTTGTTCAGAGGTGCAATCGTATCTGGTGTCAGCCCTTGCTCGAGCAATACACCCAGCGAGACTGCGTCGATCTTGATTTTACTGAGCGACGTACTGTGTCCATCGCTACGACGCGGGTCCAAGTTGACGACATCGATGAGTTGTTGAACGGTGGATTGACCGTCGCCGATCACGTGGGCAGGCTCGCGTCGAGCAGCCGCCACCATTTTGCCACCGATCACAAGGACTCGATAGTCATCACCTGGTGCATGGCGTTCGCAAATGATGGAACTGCCCTCTTCGCGAGCTGCAGCATAGGCTGCTTCCACCTGTTCACGATCTTGAAGATTGGTCGCGACTCCACGGCCATGATTGCCATATTGAGGTTTTACGACGACAGGTAGGCCAATATCCTCTGCGGCTTCCCATGCGTCTTCAGCGCTCTCGACCGGACGACCCTCTGGCGTAGGGACGCCGATCGTCTTCAGCAACATGCGAGTCAAATCTTTGTCCTGAGCAATCGACTCAGCGATGGCGCTGGTACTGTCCGCTTCGGCAGTGCAGATACGTCTTTGCAGATGTCCGTGTCCAAGTTGAACAAGACTGCCTTCATTAAGACGCCGCCAAGGAATATTGCGCGCTCTAGCGGCTTCGACAATCGCTTTAGTGCTCGGTCCAAGGCAGACTTCGTAGCCAAATTCTTTAAGCTTTTCGACTTCCGCATTCACATCGAACGGGGTGTCGTTGACGGCTGCTAAAATGAGCTCGAATGCCTTTTCAATGCAAGCCAGTCCAAGCTTTTCTTCTTTGAAGGAAATTGCAACTTTGTAAATCCCGTCCGTGTTGGTCTCTCGAGCCCGACCGTAGCCGACCGGAGTGCCAGCCAGGGATTGCAGTTCGAGCGATACATGTTCGAGGATGTGGGCCATGTACGTTCCTCGACGCAATCGAACGAAAAAACCTCCCCGCTCGCCGACACTGCAACGGTGTTCGACCATTGATGGCAGCCATGCCATTAGTCGTTCATTGAACCCCGGAATCATTTCCGAAGAAGTATCCTTGAGTTCGTCTAGGTCTACCCAAGCCTCGAGCACTGGGAAGTTCGCCCAGACGTTCGGACCTCGGAGTTTATTTACCTTGAGAATCTGCATGACTTCCTCTGTTTACCTTGGATGTTATTTGGAGAGAACCTTAGCTAGCACTCTATTGTGTTCGGAACGAGCTGCTGGCGATATATCCTGCAACCCCATTTTCCTCGCATACGATTAGCTTGACTGATCCACGTTGGGTTCAAACTCAGGCGTTAGCTGTTAGTTATGAATATCGTTGCAAACAGCGGGCCAAGGGCATTCTGTTTGGTATTGAGTTGCATTTCCATTGGAAAAATCGTGAAAGGCGTAGCGGACCGAATTTTTTGTCTCCAGACATCTGACATCCCTTCGACTACAGAACTAGGTCACAATGATGGCAATCTGATTGTGTTCGGGGTTACTACACCTGATCCGTAGCCTGATCCCAGGATTACTGGATCGTGCAAACGCTTTTGTCGTCACAGCCAGAAAACTTCGTCCAACGATAATTGAGTTTGTAGAAAAAGCAGCATTTTTTTGCGATGCTTTTGGTGGATGAATTCCGGGCTGGAGGAATTTGGGCGAAAAAGCTCGGTTGGACTTGTCCGATGCCACTAGTCAACATTAAACTCACGCTCCCAAATTCATCGACACGCGGCTGATACAATTTGCCAAAGTGGCGGAATCGGCAGACGCGCTGGACTCAAAATCCAGTGTCCTTAACAGACGTGTGGGTTCGATTCCCACCTTTGGTACTGCCCAGATGTCGGTTGATTCATGGGGATTTTTTTCCTGGTAATTGTATTTCACTCAGTTTGCAAGACGACTTCCGACCGTATGCCAACCATCAATCAATTGGTTCGAAAAAACCGCGTTGTTCAGCGCAAAGCGACCAAAAGCCCAGTACTAGAGCAATGCCCTCAAAAGCAAGGGGTTTGCCTACTGGTCAGAACCATGACTCCGAAGAAGCCCAATTCGGCTCTTAGAAAGATCACTCGAGTTCGGTTGAGCAACGGCAAAGAAGTCACCGTGTACATCCCAGGTGAAGGTCACAATTTGCAAGAGCACTCGATCGTGCTTGTGCGCGGTGGTCGTGTTCGCGATTTGCCAGGTGTGCGTTATCAAGTCGTTCGCGGAAGCCGGGATACACTCGGAGTTGTCGGGCGCAAGCAATCTCGCAGTCGATACGGCGCGAAGAAGGCTTAGTTTCTACCTTATATCTCCAGCTTTTTTGTAGATTAGTTTCGAATTATATGGGCAAAATCACCGCTTCTCGCACCAGTCTGCGACCTGACCCTCGGTTTAACTCCTTGTTGGCTTCCAAGTTCATCAATTGCTTGATGCACGACGGCAAAAAGACAACGGCTCAAGGCGTT
>JBBRJI010000352.1:0-6374 GCA_038219625.1 Pirellulales bacterium
ATCGTTGCTGTAGCTGATGTCTATGACGCCTTGCGTTCGAGACGACCTTACAAAGAACCAATGACGCACAAGGCTGCATTTGAGATCATTTTGGAAGGAGCGGGAAAGCACTTTGATCCATCGGTAGTTGCTGCCTTGATACAACTGTCAACCGATTTTGAGGAACGCTCCGCGGGCTCTATTGAGTTGGGCGAGCAGCGAAATCTCCGATTGGAAATGGTAGTATCCAATTAGTTCAAACGATAACCTTCCGCGACAAACCTCCAGGACAATCTTCTAGCCTGTCCAATTTGAAAACATGGATTGCCAAACTTGGTTGAACGACGCTCCGCATTGTTTAATTATTCTTGGCTTCCTCATTTCGCAGGCCAGTCGACCAGCGATTTCTTCTTGACTACGTTGGCTGTATGTTCGGAGTAGTGTTTCTCCATCTGCACCAGCAAAGATTTGGGCGTCCAGAAACTACTTCCTTTAGCTTTTTGATCAAGAATCATGCCATTGAGGAGTGTTCGGCGTCAATTAGAAGTACTCTTTAGCGACAATTAAAATTCCCTGGTTAGAGTGAATGCTTACGACGCTTGATTGGGATCCTTGGATGCAGCTGAAGTACCCCTGACGCGTTGCGGCGGTCCATACGTCTTCTGTACCGACGCTGACTTTCGAAGAGTGACCTTCGATATAGGCTCGAGCACTCAGTTCGGTGTGGCGGCAAGAGATTCCGACTTGAACCTGTCCTTGCAAGCCCAGTTGGACCTCACCAAATAAGCCGCAGTAAATTGCATCACTTTTTGCTGCACCCACAATGGTTGATCTTCAAAGCTGTGTTCAATTCTGATTTCCTGGCTTAGCCCTGGACGTCCAACAAGACTCTTTCATATCACTTTCAGCAGCCCGAAACTTGCCAAATTTTGGGCTGCTTCGTTATTCGATAGAAGTCCTTGGAGCGGCGAGCGAGTCTTCTAAACTGAGGCCAGTCTCACCACTTTCGAACGCCTTGGTGGATCGCAGTTTGTTGAATTGGTTATTGAGCAGTCGCAATGCAATTCCAATTGCAGTAAGCTGGAGCAATGGAAAATCCATGGCCGCCAGCCAACCAACGTGCATTGCCAGGAGCTTGCGAGCAATCCAAGCACAAATCGAGCCGATGAAAACGATAGCAACCATGCTGCTCAAACATTAGCCACCCACAGATTCTGCTGACTAAGCAATAAGTCAGTGGCCACACGTCGTGGCAGAATCCCCCATCGACGCTCGCCGACTGGGCGACATCGGACGAATATCGCAGCCTCCGACGACATCGTTAACTTTCAAAGGTCCGAAAGCAAACTCCATCGGAATGTGTGGTTGCGGAGCGTCGCCGCAGGGGAACACCCAATGCTTCTCGGACACCTCAACATGACAGCAGTGGACGCCGCCACCTTCCTGTCCCTGCGCAACTTCCTCCCATCCGAGTTGCATTGCCAGAGATGGGACTTTATCAAAAATTGATCTTGTTCGCGGCGATTCATCGCGCAGGTCGATTCCAAAGTGATCTACAAACGGACGTTTGCGTCGGTTCTCACATGTCTCGGCCAACTCGTCTTGAGCGACGACGATTGAGGAGAAAATCAGATTTACACCGCCAGGAAAGAGGTACTTCACAAAACCTTCCTTGGCGTAGTCGAGTTTGCAACCCGCCGCTTCCATCGGTTCCGTCGGAAGATCGGTTGTATTGTCCACCTTCACATGAATGTGCAATGATTCGCAGCAAGACACTGCGTTGGAGAACGGAAAGCCATCAGTGAACAAGTCTAAACAACGCTTCTGCTCACAAGCATTTATGAGCTTCAACTGCAACAACAGATCAGTTGCTGCCTGAGCCGCTGAAAGTTGGGGAAAAACAATCGGTTGGGACATCGCAGCACCTTGTAAGAAATGGGTGGGGGGAACCTTTCAAGACGATCATTCTGAAATTCGTATGAATGTATGTCAATTCCAGGCAAGGGTACCATCCGCGAAAACCGATCACTTCGACGGAGGGCCGATGACTAACTTGCAGCAACCGAAATCAAGCGAACCAGTACTATGCTCTCGCTCGGGCTCGTCCTTGCACAGCCGTCTCGATGGCATTGGGTTGACGGCTTGATCGACGTCGTTACATTCTAACGAATGTTGGAACGTTGGAGACGTAACTTGAATCAAAGGGCAGTATCAAAATGTTGAAGATCAGCGTTGGTCCATCAGTTTCGAAAGCAAAGGGCATGAATCCAAATTGTAGTAGGCACGCGGCGCTTGTCGTTACCACTCGACTGTTTTTGACGTTGATCGCAGTGATCGTCGCTGGACGTTTTACTGCTCGCGAAACGATCGCTCAGGACACGGTCGCACGCAATAACACATCTCAAGATGTCGTTGCATTCGACCCGTTTTCAACTCGGCACGATCACTTCTTCCCGCCCGAAATGACTCATTGGGCATTGCAGGACAAACCGATGATCGACGGATTGAGGAAGGCCGAAGTGTTGCGAGTCAAGTTGCTTGCCCGCGATTCTTCTGGCAAAACTCCTCTGGAACGTATCTTGAAGGCGACCGCGGACCTTCAGGCGTCGGCAGTTGATTCCCTTAAGTCGGGACGGCCCCTTGGTCAATTCAACCTGAACGCCGAGCGTATCGCAGCGCAATTGAGTGGCGAAGGGTCGTTATCTGCGGCCAGCTTCGCGGCATTTGACGGTCGTTGGTTTGGCCAGTGGGACGACTCAAACGTCAATCACGATTGGCAACCGACGGTCAATTACGCAACACCTCGAAAGACCGAGGATGATCTGCCAATGATCCAGTCGCTGCAGTACGCTTGGATCAGCAATGGATTCGGCTGGAATTACTTGGTCGCAAAGCCGAGTCAGAGTTCTCAAGTTGTTGCCCCGGACTCGGAAAAAGTAAATAGATCCTATGTCCTCGGGATGGTCTACTACTTCGACGGGAAAGACTTTCTTACGATTCGTGGCGAAAAAGCGCATGTGGGTTTTTCGGATAGTCCAAACCGATTGATTTGGATTACGGAGCAAGAGGTTTTCATGGAAGAAGTCTTCCCGATGCAGAATGCGTCTGAGACTACCTATGCGATCACTGCTTTGTATCACGATCTTTTTTCCGCACATCCGTCGGTTGCTAGCCGCGGAACGCAAGCTGTCTACACGCGAGATCCAGGAACTCGCCCTGCGTTTCGCGAGTTCCATTGGTCGCCCCGAGTGAAAAAATAGCCGATAAGATCGATACAGAACTTTTTCCGAAAATGGCAGTAAGGAATCGAAGCCTCAATCGACATTCTGACACTCCTATGAATGTAGTACGCAGGAGCGTAAACGTGTTTTTCTAGTCAATGGATTACATTAATAGTTGCAACTCAAGGAAAAAATGCTCATACATCGTCGGCGAATTGGCTTTCATCAGAGAGATGTATTCAGTAATGGATTCATGTTGGTAGAACTGCTAGTAGTGATCGCGATTATTGGGGTCTTAATTGGATTGTTGCTTCCCGCTGTGCAAGCGGCCCGTGAAGCGGCCCGTGAAGCGGCACGAAACATGAGTTGCAAAAACAACCTTCACAATCGGGTGCTTGCGGCCCACAATCATGAGAGTGCCTTGAAAAGGCTACCAGTCGGTCTACAGGTCGCTAACGCAGGCCCGGTGAAGAACTTCTACAACGCGAGTCTCTTTCGTGGAACGAACGATTCTGGCAAGCCGGAAATCGGTCCTGGCTGGGGCGTCTTTCTGTTACCCTACGTCGAGCAATCGGCGTTGTTCCAATCCGTTGCAATAGATAACTACATCCGCTCGGGTGGGGCAGATCAGTCATGGAGAGTTCTTGGCGAAGCGACCGTTCCACTCTATCTCTGTCCGTCAGATGCGAACAACAACAATAAATTTGACTACGACGGTCGATAATGGAGCCGCGGCAACTATGCTGCAAACGCCGGCCCTGCTTGTACACGTGGTCCGTTGGCGGTATAGCATGGAACGGAAGCGAAAGCGATGACGGCAGCCCTGCACCATATTGGTATCAGGGCGCAAGTTGGGCTCCTGCGCAAACCAAAGGCAACGCATCGCCCGTGATGTCCATCAATTACGGTGCAAGTTTCCATGACATTGGCGATGGACTCTCTTCAACCATCATGTTCGCAGAAGTTAGGGCTGGCGTATCGAAAAAGGATTTGCAAGGCACATGGGCGTTAGGGGTCGGAGGCACAAGTATCGTCGCTGCGAATGCAATTGGCGACAGCATTGGTCCGAACGATCGACTGGAACAGTCCGATGACATCGAGCAGTGCAGCATTTTTTGGACATCCGAACTTGGCCCAAGGGGCCGAATGGGTTTCTCGAAAGGTTACAACTGGCAATCGCAATCACGCAGTATGCATCCTGCTGGAGCGAATATTGCTTTGTCGGATGGTTTGGTTCGTACGGTCACCGATGCGATCGACATGCAGATATGGTTTAATCTGAACAGCGCATTCGATGGGGGAGTCATGGGGGAGTTTTAATGTCGCACCGAGCTCACTTTTGTGTTCAAGCGTCAACAGTCGCGTGTTTGCTACTAGCCATAGCGTTGACTGCGGGTTGCGGCACGAAAGGCCGGGCCATTACCGGGCAGATCAAAATCGATGGCACAGTGATGTCGCTTCAGCCGAAGCAAGTGGTTAAAGTGTCTTTCGTACCGGCTGATCCAGAGGTGTTCTCGCAAATGAGCCCATCTGATCGCGCGGCGTTCACTACGACAGTCGGCAAGGATGGCACGTTCACTTTTACCAGTGTATTGCCTGGTCATTACTGGGCTACGGTCGCTGACTTCCCAATGTTCCCTTACGGGGACCGCTTATCCGAGCATTTTCGCAAGGAACCAAAGTCGATCGAAATCGATTTGAATGCGGTTAAACCGGTCGATTTAAACCTGAAGCGTGAGTGGTACCGGGAACCCAGAACAAAAAGATAGGCCGCAGTTCGGCAAGTGCGATTTGTAGCTATGATTCTGCAAGGCTCTGGATGTTGAGCCTCACACAGAACCCGTGGTACTGGACATAGACAATGCCTATGTTGGCGGTAGTCCGTAACCGCATCATCTTATTGCGGAACGGCATACTTCGACAAAGTAGTCGTGTGGTTCGAGTTTTTCACCGCTGATTTTTCTGTTTCTAGAACTACTAAGGCGGAAGTTTCACGAGAATTCCTCGTGTAGGACGTAAGGAGTAGCCTTTTGCTACGACAATTTACTGAGTCACACAGGTTAGGCGACTTTTCGGATTAGCACCTACCAAACGTTTCTTCATTTAAGCGAAAAGAGAGTGCGATGTCCACGATCAAGTTACTTGCTTTGGGAGTTGAACTGGCAGGTCTGGTTGTGGCAGGCGCCGCGCTATGGCAACCGTCCGGGATTGGTGCAAGCCAAGAATGCAAGGATGTGAAACGGGGGAATGCGCAAGTTGTGCAAATCATGCCAAGTGATTTGATTTGGTAACCAATTGATTCCGAAGGGTTCTATCCATGGCGACTAAGATTTTGGTAATAGCGGCGATCGTCGGCGCGGGGTTATTGTGGGGTGTGTTTGCTAACCGCAGCACACTTACCGTGCGACTTTTTGGTCCTCCACGGGTGGCGTTGGTGGAAGCCTACGGCGAAAGCGAGAGCGAATTGACCTTCGACCACTCGACGTTGGATGGGCTGCTCAATGAATACGTCGACGAAGATGGATGGGTTGACTACCAGGGCCTGAGCACTGCCCAGCCGCAACTTGGACGCTACATTGAGTCTCTTGCTAGTGCCTCATTCGAAAAGCTTGGTCGAGACGAAAAACTCGCCCTGCTGATCAATGCTTATAACGTATTCACTATGCAGTTGATTCTGGAGAATCTGCCGCTGAAGAGCATCAAAGATATCCCAGCGGCCAAGCGTTGGGATGCCAAGCGTTGGAAGCTGGCAGGCGAGCTCTACAGTCTGTCTGAGATCGAACACCAACAAATTCGCCCGGACTTTCGAGAGCCGCGTGTTCATTTTGCCTTGGTCTGTGCCGCGGTAGGTTGTCCGCCTTTGAGAAATGAAGCCTACGTGGGGGAAAGACTCGAAGAGCAACTGCAATCACAAACTGAGTTTGTTCACGCGCACCGGACCTGGTTTCAATTCGAGCCAGCAGCTTCGACTGCCAAGCTAACACAGCTTTACAACTGGTATGGGAGCGATTTCGAGCAGACTGATGGTTCGGTGTTGGCTTTTATTGGAACGTACTCCAGCGAAATCAAGTCTGCGTTGGAATCGAATACGAAGCCAAGCATTGTCTGGCTGGAATACGACTGGAGTTTGAATTCAGCGGGGGAGCATCCGCCTAGATGAATTCGCCACAACGT
>JBBRJI010000353.1:0-6360 GCA_038219625.1 Pirellulales bacterium
CAAAGGAGCGTGGCTGACGAAATGGTTGTTGAAGTTGGGCGCGGAGGTCTGTGGGTATTCGACATCGGTGCCGACATTGCCAGCCTTGTATTACTTCCTTTCGCTGAAAGATCATGTGCGCGATGTGCGAGCGGATGTACGAGACGGGCGGAAGTTGGCGAAAGAGTTAGCGGAGTGGAAGCCAGAATTTGTTTTTCACTTAGCGGCTCAGGCTCTTGTGTGTCCTTCTTATGCGCAGCCGCTCGATACTTTTGAGATAAACACCATGGGCACGCTACAGTTGCTCGAAGCGCTGCGGACCTCCCCCCTGCCCTGCGTGGCGATCATGGTGACCAGCGACAAATGCTACGAGAACCAAGAGCGTCCCGAGGGATACACTGAGGAAGATCGGCTCGGCGGACTCGATCCGTACAGCTCGAGCAAAGCCATGTGCGAGCTGGCGGTCACGACTTATCGGCATGCTTACTTTGGCGATAGTCGAGTACGCTTGGCAAGTGCTCGCGCGGGCAATGTGATCGGCGGGGGCGATTGGGCGGAAGATCGAATTGTGCCTGACTGCATCAAGGCACTGCAGAGCGCAAAAGAAATTATTGTTCGCAATCCGTGCGCAACTCGGCCGTGGCAGCATGTGCTCGAGCCGCTTTCGGGTTATCTGACATTGGCTGCCGAGTTGGCCGCAACGGATTCTGATAGTCGTTTAAAGGAACTGTGCAGTGCATTCAATTTTGGGCCCGCGCAGAGTTCACAGCAAACGGTTCAGCAACTGGTCGAAACAATTGTCGCGCAGTGGCCATTGAAGACGGGGCCTGCCAAATGGATCGACGCGAGTGATCCTAAGGCACCGCATGAGGCGAAGATGCTGAGCCTGAATACGAGCAAAGCTGAGCGATTGCTGAAGTGGAAGAGTCGTTGGAGTTTTGCGAAATCAGTGAGCGAGACGGTACAGTGGTATCGTGAAGTGCATGGTGAAGGCAACGCGAATCAGGTAACCTTGCGACAGATCGAAGAGTTCGAGCAATCTGCCTAGCTACGACACAAAGCGCCCGTCAGAATCGACAGTGACATGAGACCAAACCATAATGTTCCCAGCGGCCAAGTGACTTGTTGCCAGATCTGTGGCAATAAAGACTTGAGGATCGTCATCGACTTGGGATTCCAGCCGCTTTGCGACACGCTACTTTCTGAGGATGAATTGCATCGACCCGAGACGACTTATCCGTTAAGTCAGTGGTGGTGTCCAGAATGCACTTTATCGCAGATGGGTTACGTAGTTCCTGGTGAAGTGGTCTACCATCCAGATTATCCTTACCGTACCGGCGTGACGCGTGAATTGGCTGAGTATCAGGACGCGATGGCTGCGTCAATTGTTGAGGAACTGAAACTACAGCCGAGTGATTTGGTCGTTGACGTGGGATGCAACGACGGAACGCTGCTATCAAGTTTCCGTAAGCGATCTGTTCGAGTGGCGGGTGTGGAGCCGACGGGGATTGCGAGTTACGCGCGCGCAGCGGGAATCGATACGTTGCAGGCTCCGTTTGATCCGGCGGTCGCCAAGCAAATTGTGGAGACACATGGCCAAGCAAAAGTGGTTACGGCGACGAATGTATTCGCGCACATGGCGGCGCTGGGCGATGTGGTCGAGGGGTTAGAAGTGCTGGTTGCGAAGGATGGTTTCTTTATTTTGGAGAACCATTACCTTGAGCCGATTATGGAGCGGTTGCAGTTCGACACGATCTACCATGAGCATGTGCGAACGTATTCGTTGCGATCGCTGGTGGTGTTGTTTGATTACTACAATTTCAAAGTTGTGCATGCGGAGAAAGTTAGCCGCTACGGCGGTAACATCCGAGTCTACGTTGCGAAGGGAAAAAGTGTCCCTCGCCGCGCGAGTGTCGATGCTATCTTGGCGGACGAAGCCAAGAACTTTACCGATCCGGCTTACTACGACCGCTTTCGACGGCGATCGTTTCAACTGAAGAACGAGTTGCTCGAGTTGGCTTTGCAATGCGATCGTAGTGGCCATCCGTTGATCGGTAATTCATGTCCGGGGAGAAGCAGCACGCTGCTGAACTTCGCGGGTATTGGACCGGATTTGATGCCCTACATTGCCGAACAGCCAACTTCGCTCAAGTTAGGAAAGTACTTGCCCGGAAAACGGATTCCGATTGTGAACAACCAGCGACTAATTGACGAGCAACCGCACAATGTGCTGTTGTTGGCGTGGCATTTCGCACAGCCGATCGCGGAGCAACTGCGCGCTCGAGGTTCGAAGTCAACGTTTTATGTACCTATGCCCGAAGTGAAAGTGCTGGATGTCTAGCGAACATGCGAGCCTCCCTTTTTCGCTTGGCGGTGTCGCCCTCTTCGGTGTCGCCCTCTTCGGTGTCGCCCTCTTCGGTGGCGGCCGCTGGTCGCGCGTTCTTCTGCCCGTTATCCGCGGGCTGCTGGATGAGAATACGACTATCGTTTGGGTAACCGAACACGGATATGATCGAGCGAAAATTTGGCTGCAAGAAAAAGGGATCAAGCGAGTTATTGTTCAATCGAGGCTCGAGCAGGATGTCAGCGAGATAGGTGGCGTTGCAATAAATGCTGCTGTGGTGGCAACGAGTCCGGTGGTACATGGAGGGCAGGTTCGAAGAATGCTTGAACTGGGCATTCCGACGTTTTGTGAAAAACCGTTTACCTTGGATTTTGACGAAGCGGGGCAGTTGGAGCAACTATCAGCGGCAAAAGGTTGCGCTTTGGGTATTGATCTGGAAATGCACTTTGCGAGCTTCGTTGAGGATTTTGTCGCACGGATAAGTGATCGAGTCATTCGTGAGATTTCGATCGATTGGATTGATCCTTGGTCGGAAACTCGGTATGGCGAAACAAAGCACGGTGATGTTTACACTAGCATCGTGCACGACATGTGGCCGCATTGCTGGAGCCTGTTACGAAAACTGCGTCCGCAACGAGCGGTTGGTGCCGTTACATCGATCGAAGAGGTTCGTTATCAGCCGAGTAGTGGACAAGTTGACATACTGGTTCTCTTCGATGACGTGATTGCTAAAGTTGTGCTGAGTCGCCGTGGGGGCAGTCGTGTTCGCAGAGTCACAGTGAATGGCGGCGAAGCGATATTGGATTTCAGTGTAGAACCGGGGTTAACTGAGATCGGCGGAGTGGCGTTGACGAATGTTTGGCGAGGTGCGAGACCGCTTTCGCGTTCGCTGAGTTCATTCTTCGAGGTGGTTTTAGATCCAAGCAGAGCAGCGAACTGGGCGTTGTCGGCCACGGCATGTTTGGATTCTGTAAAGTCGGCTCAAGCGATCGGAAATCGCTTGCGTAGTTTACAGGAAGCGATGCTGAATGACTTACGTCGCGAGGGCGTTAAGCTGGTGCGGGACAGCGATCGTAATTTGATCGTCGATTTGCTCTTGCCGAAGTATGCTGCTCTAGGGCATCGCTGGCCAGCGATCACCAAGCAAGAGCAACTCGCCTTTGTTAAGTACGTTTGTGAAACTGAAAAGATGCGTTGCCACTGACGCGAAAGCCAAAGCGACTCGATGGAAAGTACTGAACAACCCAATGCACCGAAGTCGTCACTGGTCAGAATCGGACAGCGATTGCAATTGGATCGTCCATTGTTGTTTGCGCTGGCGGCCAAGAGCTGGCAGGCAATTTCGGGTCCGATCACGATGGCGCTGGTTATCAGCGTCTTTTCTGTGAAGGAAAGAGGTGTGTATTACGGCTTGGTGAACATCATTGGAATTCAAGCGATCTTTGAGTTGGGATTGCTGAACGTGTTGATTGGTCAGGCTGGCAACGAAGCGGCTGGAGTTACCAAAGGTGCCTCGACCGCAAGCGATGAAAGCGAACTGGCCGCACGGCGTATGAGTTTGCTGATCAAAGGCTCGGGGCGGTGGTTCGCGGTAGCAAGTCTTCTGTTTGTTCTTGCAGGTTGGTGCTTTGGTTGGTTTTCACTTACTCCCGTGGAAACGAAATTGAGTTGGTGGTTACCGTTGGCGGTGGTGATACCGTTAGCCGCACTTTCGATCGCTCTTGCACCGGCGCTAGCAATTCTGGAAGGGGCGGGATTTCGCGATTCGATCTATCGGTTTCGGCTGATTCAAATCGTAACGGGCAGTGTGGTGGTTTGGGTTGCACTCTGGATGGGATTGAAACTGTGGACGCTTGTTCTGGCGACGAGTGTGCAAGTGGTGTGGGCAAGTTATGTGGTGTTCGTGCAACATGCAGATTTTTTTCGTCGATATCGAAAGTTGCCGCGGCCGGAGGACGGTTTTTCTTGGACTCGCGATGTCGTGCCGATGCAGTGGCGCGTCGCATTGATCAGCGTTGCGCATTACTTGGCAAGTCAGTTGTTTGTGTTGGTGATATTGGGACGCGATGCTGCGGATGCAGCAGAGGATGCGGGGCGTTTAGGACCGACGTTGACCATTACCACTGCGATTCAGATGTTAGCGCTCACATGGGTGCAAACAAAATTCTCATTGGTTTCCGCGCATCATGGAGCTGGTGAGCGCGAGTTGGCAGGCACGATGTGGCGACAGACAGCGATTGTTTCGACAACTCTTCTATGTGTCGCTTTGGGCGTGCTGCTTGGCTTGATTGCCATATTGCCCGTCGTAGAACGAGGATGGGAGATGAACTTTTTATATCCTTGGCAAGTAGCGGTGCTCAGCGCGGGACTGGTCGCCAATCACGTGTTGGCTTTGCAAAGTTTTTACGTCATGGCGAGGCGAGCGAATCCATTTTGGTTCCCCGCGGTTGTGGGGCTGCTCGCGACGGCAGCGGCTGTGTGGATTTTTGGGCGAATGTATTCGACGAGCGGTTTAGTGGTGGCTTACGCGGTGGCGACTGCGTTGGTCGCATTACCGCTGCATACGTGGGCGTACATGCGATTCCGCCGCGAGAAGTGAACGAACTTAGGTACAGTCGCGAAATAGATTCTTTCTTTACCGGAACGGCGCAAGCGGGCCGGTAAAGAAGAACCGGAGGGCTCGCGCCCTACCGCTACAATTCAAATGCGGAACTTAATTCTGGACTGTACCTTAGCGTGCTAATTGATACAGGTGGACTAATTCGAATGGGGTTACCACAAGTGGGAATGAAGGTGGAGGGTGAAGCGGCGAATATTTAGTCGTCAGTAATTAATCTGAGACAATCGGCTCGTGATCCTCTACGAGCGGCCGCCCATTGCAATCGCCTGATACTGAAACCAGATAAAAACTCATGCTCACTCTTCGGCTGTTCCTTGTCATTCTTGTCACATTACTGTGCCGAGAAGTTTGCTGGCGAAGCGGAACGCAGATTGAACCGATGGAAGCATGTTTGAGCATCATCGCGATTTGCATTGCCTATGGTGCGATAGCGAAAGTTCTGTGCATTCTAAACCTACGCAAGTTTGGAGCTTTCGACGACTACTGGCCGCCGTTTGGAAGTGACCACACTGTCGAACGTTGGCAGAGCATTCGTCAATCGCTCGAGACCTTCTGGGTGCTGTGTTTGCCGGCCACTTTGATGTTGGCGAGTTGGGGTCCGTGGATCAAGCAGCTCGATGAGACCGGCGTTTTGCAGAGCGTTACGATTGTATTGTGGTTCGTGCCAAGTCTGGCGGCGTTGGTGATCTTGGAGCTGACAACTTCGCAAATGGAAGTCTATCTACAAACTCGAAAGGCGAGTGTTCGCGAATCGATTCAGATGGTGGTGACGCCGAAATACCAAGGGATCGAAAGGCGATCGCATTTGATTCAAGTGCTCGATGCGAGTCGCATGACGCCGCCACCGCCGCAGCGTTTGAGCAAAGTACTGAGTACTCGCATTCGATTGGGCGGCACCTCGAACGTGATGGCTTGTCTATTGCCAGTTCTGATGATTGCTGCGGCCGGCGATGTGTTGAAGTTGTTGCGGGTCGATTGGCCGGAGTCGATGCAGTCATTGTTCGCGAGTGTCGTAGGCTTGGGGATGGTGGCGCTGTTCATGCCTCAGTGGCTGAGTCGCTGGATGGGAGTCAAAAAGCTGAAATCGGGTCTGCTGCGCGAACGCGTTGAAGGCTACTGCAAGAAAGTTGGTGTGCCTGCGGAACTGATGTGGGTGACAAGCGACGGACGTTGGGCGGGCGCAGCGGTAGTCGGTTGGCTGCCTGGTTTCCGACAGCTTTGGTTGGGTGATGCGTTGGTGGAGCAGCTAAATAGCGAAGAGATCGATGTCGTAGTGATGCACGAGTTGGCTCATTTGCAGCGTCGGCATTTCCTGTGGCGGCTCGTCCCGGTCCTGGCCGCTTGCTTGATCGGAATGGCGACAGTGTCAGCGTTTTCGGCGACGTCAAGTTATGCGCCTACGGAGAGCTATTTTCAA
>JBBRJI010000354.1:0-6357 GCA_038219625.1 Pirellulales bacterium
TCTTGACCCTTCCTCGTTCACAGCGACGCAATCCACCGACTCACCTGGTGGTCTCCCGCGAAGGGGATGCGATCCGAGGCCAATTGCAAAGCATGGATGTAGATGAACTTACGTTGCAGGTTCGGGGTGAGGATCGCAAAATCCAGATGAAAAACATTGCGGAGATCATTTGGCTTCAGGATGCCCCCGAGATTGTTCCGCTCGGGAAAAATGCGCCGGCGGTGGCTGA
Organism: Pirellulales bacterium; assembly: GCA_038219625.1. Taxonomy (GTDB): domain Bacteria; phylum Planctomycetota; class Planctomycetia; order Pirellulales; family Pirellulaceae; genus JBKCUI01. The sequence continues at coordinate 230 of JBBRJI010000354.1, forward strand.
AAAGAGTGACACAAAAGCGGTCCGGAGCGACTCCCAAAAAGGGGACTTGAATTGCCAGGCGCTGGACTACTCTGGGACGCGGATCAGCATCGTTCCGGAACGGGTCGAGGGGGATATTTTGTACGGCCAGCATCCCCAATTGGGTGCATGCCATGTGGACCTCTCAAAGATATCCAAATTGATTTTGGGAGATGCGATCGCAGACGATGCGAAACGCAATCGATTTGGCAAGTGGACACTCGAGAATGCGGTCGACCCCAAGTTTGTGAATGATTTGGATTCGCCCGATGCGGAGGGTGGCAACGCAGCGGATTCTCCCCACGCACGAATGATCGGCAAGGCAGCTCCTGATTTCGAATTGAAGAAGCTGGATGGCACATTGGTAAAACTGTCGGATCTAAAAGGTCGAATCGTTGTCCTAGATTTCTGGGCTACTTGGTGCGGTCCTTGTATCGCGTCACTTCCCAAGATAACGGAATTGGGGCAAGAGTATAAAGGGGCCGAGGTGGATGTCATTACGGTCAACATTGAACAAACTTCAGCCGAAGTCCGAGCGTTATTGGACCGCCTCAAGATAAGCCCTGTTGTTGTCTTAGATTCCGATGGTGCCGTGGCTCGAGCGTATCAAGCTCAAGCCATACCGCAAACCGTGATCATTGATCGCGATGGAAACCTAAAACAGGTGATTGTCGGCGGAGGAGGGAACACCGAAGCCAAGATCCGGGATTCCCTTGACGGTATGCTGAATCTAAAGCTTTAGCGTCACTCGTTTAACCCCCGAGCCGAAGGCGATGGCTGCACGCCAGTGCTTCTTACATGCTAAATTTGGGGGTAGCGGAACTCGCCAAGAGTTTCCGCCAAGAGTTTCGGAGGTTAGGACGAATCCACTGGGATTTACCTCTTGAAGTCGCCGAAAGCCTACGCGGCTTCCGCTACGCAAGAACCCCAAATCTTAGGCTGGATACAGCACTAGTCTTGCCGGAGTTCGTCGTTGTGGCTGAGGGAGGCCTCGCTCAGATTTGGCAGAAACAGTACGAGCGAAGGGCCTCGCTCGTCCACAATCGGATTATTCGTCGCCGGAACTGCTCGTTGACGAACCGGTATCGAGCTTGGTCCATTTTTTGCTCGATAACTTCTTGAGGCCTGCTTCGGTCACATCACCATTCTCTTTGAAAGTCAAGGTCTGAAGCTTGGGCATCGCCAACAGCTTTTGGATGGCCTTGTCGGTGACCGCGGTGGAGCGAATGGTGAGTTCCTTCAAATTTGGTAATGTGGCAATCACATCGAGCGTCGCATCCGTCATTTGAGGAATGCTCCAGATATCAAGCAATTCCAAGGCACTGAGAGAACCTAAATTCTTCAATCCGTTATCGCTAATTCCGCTGAGTTCGTGCAGATATAACCGTCGAAGCTTCGGCAACTCCTTCAATACTTCTAATGCCTGATCATCGACAGTAGGCAAATCTCGCAAGGTCAATCGTTGTAGATTGAGGCCCTTCAAAGCCAACACACCTTCACTCCCGAATCCTTGACATCGGAAAATCTCTAGCTGAGTTAGCTTTTTCAGTTTCGCCAAATACTCACCTGACTGGCTCGTAATCGCAAAGTCCTGGATTAGAAGATTCTCCAGTGAAGTATTGCGTGACAACAATTGCATGCCGTAATCCGAGACGGCCGTACTGCGGTGCTTGACGGCCTTTAGTTTTGGCAAATCAGCGATGACTTCAAGCGTCATGTCGCCCGCTTCCATGTTGCCGCGAAGATCGAGCACCCGTAGATCCTGCAATTTGGAAAGTCGTCGTGTGCTCAGTTCGTTGAATCGATTCTGAACCAGCGAAAGCTGTTGCAAGTTTTTCAGTTCTGAGATTGCCTTGAGGACTTGGCCTGACATGTTCGCATTGGACGAGAGGTCCAACGCAATCAGTTTGGGAAACGACTTGACGATGGTATCTACCGCGGAATCATCGATCACGGTGTTGGTGATTGCGAGCGAGGTCAATTCCTTGAGCCCACTTAGGTGCGACACCATTTCCGAGTTGAGGGTCCGGCAATTGAAGATTTGGAGTTTCTGTAGATCGGTCAATCGACCGAACAACGCGAGGTCCTCTGCCGTCAAAAGCGATCCGTCTTGGATGACGATTTCGGTCAGTTTTGCTCCATCCATGGTTAGCTTCGCGGCTGTCCCAAGAGATTCCAATCGCTTTTTGGCAGCGCTGGTATCCGCGGGTTTGGCCGTGGCTTGGGTCTCTGGCGTTTTTGCCGTTTGGTAGGCATGTGCGAATCCAGAAAAACATGCCGTCGAAATCAAGCAATTCCCAACAATACAAAGCCACACTCGGCGAAAGCTCATCACGTTATCCCTCTATTCTGAATAAGAAAAAGCAGGGGAGTAGCGAACTACCCCCTGTCAGTTGATTGCACGGCATAGTGTAGAACGGATCTCCGAGCCGTTGACATGGAGTAGCCAACTACCCCCTGCCGGTAGACACTTTAATCCATTCGATAGCCGTCTCGATATTTGGGTTTGATCAAGTCAGCGACGCGTGGCGTCTTGAGGGAAGCGAGATTGGTCACGACCAGATTCTTAGCATCCCATTCGACCTTCTCGCCCCATTCACCCATTTCTCCATTTTCACCACCCTTGGCGGCAGCCCAAACGGCTAGATTTCCAAGCAAAATGGTTTCGGTAAGCGGACCGGCGCGATCGATGAAGTTCGACTTGCAGATCTTGGGATCATTGGCCATCTTGGCTCGGAACAACTCGTACATGTTGTTCGTGTCGTTGTCTCCCTTGTTTTCCGCTTTTTCAAAGTCGACTTTGGCCTTGTCGACTCCCTTGAGTTCGTACTTGCCGCAGTAGTCATCGGAACTGTAGAAAGCACCCTTTTCGCCGACAATGAGCACACCGCTATCTGCCACTTTGTTGATGCCCCACTTCTCGAAAACTGCGGCAGGTGGCTTATTGCCTTTGCGATCGTACCACCAGAATGGAATGGCGGGACGTTCTTTGGTTTCGGGGAATTCAAACTTGATAACCGAACTTGCAGGGAAGCTATCGAAATCGTGTCCGCTCGTTTTTGCAACGACCGAGATTGGGTCTCGCAGTCCACAGGATGCGAATGGTACTGTCAATTGATGGCAGGCCATATCTCCGAGGGCGCCGGTTCCGAAATCCCACCAACCTCGGAATTGGAAGCTATGGTATAGGCCAGGCCAGTATTCGCGATCTTCCGCAACACCGATCCAGCTCTTCCAATCCAAGCGTTCGAGGTTTCGGACGATCTCTTTATGCTTACCGCCGATAAGCTTGGCGCCTTCGGCAGCGTCCTCCTTCATGGCTGCGGCTGCGAATTTTTCCATGTTCATTCGTCGTCCTGGCCCTTGAGCCCAAATAGGACGATTCGACCAAGCGTAAACTTCTTTGAGCGTTCCAAGCACACCTGACTTCAATTGGGCGATGGCTTCGCGCGAGGAATCAAGGGCGGTTCCTTGGTTGCCCATCTGGGTACAGACGCCGGTTTCCTTGGCGACCGTTGCCAGCAGTCTCGCTTCGTAGATGGTACGAGTCAACGGTTTTTGCGTGTAGCAGCTTGCACCCAGTCGCATGGCCTCGAGGGTGACTGGACCGTGCATATGGTCCGGAGTGCTGATGGTGACGATGTCGAGGTTCTTGCCATACTTAGCGAAGAGCTCTCGGAAGTCGGTGAATTTCTCGGCGCTCGCGAATTCGGGCGACTTGGCCTTGCCATCCAAAGTATTTCGATCGACGTCGCAGATCGCGACTACATTGCCGAATTTGGCTGCGTTGCTGGAGTCGCTGCCTCCTTTGCCACCTACACCGATGCAGGCGACATTAAGCTTCTCGTTAGGAGATCGACTGATGGCCGAACTCGCGCCGGCAGCGACGAAGTATCCGGCGCTGACGACTGAAGTATTCTGGATAAACTGACGGCGGGTTGTTCTCGACATTGGCAATTCCCATCATTGGAGGCAAAAAAAAGTTAAGCAGGTGTGCGGCATCGACAGCGAACTGCGTCAAACAGCACGGCGAGCCATCGCGAACCACGATGAATATGGCGACTTAATACTAGTCAATTATCGTGATTCGCTGGGTAGGCAACGGTTGGTGATTCTACAAAAAACCACCGCTACAGCACGATTGGGACTCACTGTGCCCCTTACGCCCTGAGGCCTCAGTATACTGGCAGTGGATCTGCCAGGCAACAAGTCGTTTACTGTCGAGGGGCTGAGCAGCTAGCCGAATCACCTTTTGGCCGGCAAGGCTCGAAAGCAGCAGTAGCTGATTTCGTGAGAATTCAGGAACGGAGTGAATTCTCACATGATATCGGTATTGCCGTATTTTCTGGTTTCTCAAAGGAGGCCTAGGACGCACTCCCCCACTTGCTTTAATGTCCAGAAAAAAACAAATCACAGTTCTGATGCATACGGCGTTTAGCCGAAAAGAACTTATGCGAGTGATCGCATTAGAAAAAGCATTTTTGATCGTAACTCAATTAGGTGTACGAATCTTGATTCGTCCGAATACCATGTGGCGAGCATTCTTTTGTGCAATTGGAATCGTGTTGATTATTATGGGCATAGAATGCCTGTTGATCGACAGCGCAGTCTTGGTGGCGGGGGTCTTGGACGATCCGAATATCCAGATCCAACAACAAACGGGTGGGTTATTTTCCGCACCGGTTCAAACCACCATAGACCGAGTTTTCCGACCGTCGGAGTGGTTTCCCTGGTCGCTGCTTGCCAGCGGAGCCATTACCTTGCTTTATTCGATATCATTGCGAAAGCCTGGTCCGTAGGAATTTTGCGAAGCAAAAGAGCACAATAGTGGACTACGGGGTAGCTGTCAGATATGGCCCCGCCGGTTGGAAACCGACGGTAGCCAAACCTATGTCGATAGGGACCAGCAAAATTTGCGAGGAACAAAAACGGAAGTGAAAATACTTCTTAGCTTCGATCGCAATAGCAAATTTTTAACGGCCTAGAAAAGCCCCCGACCAACCTGAAAGGCCAGATCGCAAAACGGAACAAAACTTGCATCACCGCATTTTTCGTAAGCTGCTATTGTCGCACAGCCCAGCTACGTTCCCTTTTTTTCTGACTACATTGTCGTGTAAGGGGCTTCTTCGCCGCGGAGCTGTGAGAGCGCATTTCCGGCGGCTCGCTGTTCGGCTTCTTTTTTGTTGCGTCCCCAAGCTGGAGCAAAACGACGTCCAGTGATTTCCGCGGCTATTTGGAAGTGCTTGCTGTGATCCGGTCCGCATTCGTCGACCAATCGATAGACGGGCGTTCCCTTTAGGTCGCGTTGTGCAAGTTGCTGAAGCAAAGATTTGTAGTTTCCACCGCCGTGCCCGTCCGCTGCCAAGCGAATCTCAGGTTCCATATGCTCCAAAATGAACTTGCCTACCATCTCGACGCCACTATCAAGAAAGATCGCGGCAACGATAGATTCAAACACGTCGCTCAACAAGGAACGAGGCATCCCCGTTCTCAACATTCCCCGCCCAACAATCAAGCAACTATCCAGGCCGAGGTGTCGGGAAATCTTGGCACAAACGCGACGTGAGACCACCACGGACTTGATTTTCGTCAGCTCCCCTTCGAGGTATTCCGGATACGATCGAAAAAGCCTTTCACAAACGATCATGCCCAGGATAGAATCACCAAGGAATTCCATTCGTTCGTTCGATTCGGTACGTGTCGACGCGACACTGGAATGCGTTAACGCAGACAACAAAATCGTTGGGTCTCGAAATCGATATCCAATAATGGTCTGGCAACGCTCTACCTTTTCGTCCACGCTGAGAGAGTCATCTGGTGGAGTTAGGTCATTCATGGCCGTTAGATAAGGTCCAAATCGCATCGGTTAGGAGGTTGGGTAATTCAGTTATCGCAGGTTATTGCACTAATGACTAGCCCGAGCAATAAAATCTGAGAAAAGCGAGAATTGGAATAAGAGTTGAGCGTCACGACAGCCGAACTTAGAGCCGAATGGAGTGAAACGATCTGCCAGGATGGCTACGGAATCCTACCGCTTTTGATTTAGTGGATGATGCAGCCAATCCTCATCGGAATCGCCACACTCACCATCTCCCTGACCGTGGTCATGC
>JBBRJI010000355.1:0-6356 GCA_038219625.1 Pirellulales bacterium
CTGGCTGCTTTGCTAATGGCTGGCACGATTGCTCTTTTTTATCGCCCGAGCGCCTTGTACTCCGCAGTCGAAATCGATCATCGTTTTGGCTTGAGAGAACGTATCAGCAGTGCACTGCAACTGGACCCGTCCGAAAAGCAGTCACCGGTTGGAGCAGCGCTGTTGAATGATGCCGCGACGAAAGCCGAACGTATCGAAGTGCGGGAACATTTCCCTATTCGGACCGCGCCGCAAACACCTTGGGTTGCCCTCCCCTTCCTCGCCTGCATCGCATTGTTCTGGGTTCCAGATGCCGAACTTCCCTCGATTGAGAAGATGCCCGGCACCACATCGGAACGACTGACCAACATTAAAAATCAGACTAAGCCAATCCTCGCAATGATCAAGAAAATGCGGGAGGATGCGGAAGAAAAAGATCTAAAGGACGCGGCCGATGAATTCAAAAAGATCGAAAAGAAGCTCGAAGATTTTCAAAAATCGAGCACCGTCGATTCGAAAAAGATGCTGTCCGATTTCAATGAAATCAAGAAAGAAATAGAAAGACGGAAAGAGTCCCTCGGCGGTTCCGATAGTGTCAAAAAGGCACTGGATAGCTTAAAGAACATTGACAAAGGCCCAGCCGAAAAAATTGCGGATGCGCTCAAGGATGGCAACTTCGACAAAGCCGGGGATGAGCTCGAAAAGATGCTGAATCAAATGAAGTCGGGCAACATGACCGATGATCAGAAAAAGCAGTTGGCCAAGCAGTTGGATCAAATGCAAAAGGCTCTAGAAAAAGCCCAGGATCAAGAGAAACAAGCGATCGAGGAAGCGAAAAAAGAGCTGGCCAAAGCTCAAAACGGCGGCGACTTAGAGAAGGTGGCGAAGTTGCAGAAAAAAGTCGAGCAAATGGAAGCCAATGCGAAAAAGGCCAAAGCCATGGAAGCCGTCAAAGCAAGTATGCAAAAGGCACAAAAAGCCATGGAGGAAGGGGACGAAAAAGGAGCCCAAAAAGCGCTGGAAGAACTGAAAGAGGAACTTGGCGAACTGGCCGAAGACCAGGAGTCGTTAAAGGAGATGGAAGAGATGATGGAAAATCTGCAGGATGCCAAAAAGTCGTCCAATTGCAGCGAGTGCAATGGCGCAGGTTGCGGCAAATGCAAATCGGAAAAAGAAGGCAAGGATTCCAAGAATGCCAAAGGAGAGGGACGGGGTGCAGGAGACCGAGAAGAGCAAGAACACGACGTAAAGAACTTTGACTCGCAAGTGCGTGACCAGATGCGCAAGGGCGAAACAACCTTCGGTGGCAAGGTTGGAGGCCCCAATCGCAAGGGAACGACGAAGGAAGAGATTCGAGATGCCGTTCTAAGTTCAAAGCCCGACGATCCAGATGCGATTGAGAACATGTCATTGCCCAAAGCACAACGAGATCAACAACGAGACTACTTCAACTCGCTCCGAGACAAGTAGCGATTAACCGCTACCGCCAATATCCTCAAACATTGTGTTCATGATCATCTCGGTCTCTGCGGCTTCATGAACCTCCAAGGCATAAAGCAAGTCCTGCGAGTTTTTGGAAAGACTTTCAAGATCACGCGTCGCGCTGTCGGAAGCATACTCCGCTAACTTTTTAGCCCTTTCGTAGAGTTCGGTATGTTGGTCTCTCAGCCTTTGTGATTGTTGATATAGCTGTGGAACGCCCTCGACGGCCTCTTCGAAACAACCAAAGGCCTCAAAACGAAACGCTAATTGATCACGGAAGACCACGAGGAGTTCGGTGAATTCTTTTTCGTTTGCCTTGAGTACGGCAGAGGCAGAGGTTAGTTCCTTCAATCGCGTGACAACTGATCGAAGTTCCCGTTTTGTAAAAGAAATTGGAGAAACGCCATCGTGCGTAGTCAAAATTCCCATTACGGCTGGCAATTCGGCTTTCTTGGTTCCAGCGACCGAAACTGGCGAGGACGGTGAGGCTCGACGCTTGACCATTACAACGGTATTGCCATTGCGATCATAATGAATGGAGTCCATGAATGCCCACATCAGAAAAAGTCCTCTTCCAGCATCACCGGTGAGCGCCATCTCTCGAGCCTTTTTCGCCAGTTCCTTGACATTAAAGCCAGGTCCTTCATCGCCGATTGAAAATTGAGCCTCGTCTCGTGTCATGCGAATTCCCACCCGCACCTTGCGATTCCTATAGGGCAGCTCCCCCAGTCGTTGATTCACCAAAGAGGTGTCGCCGAAAGACTCCGATCCGATTTCTAAATTGCCGTGATAGATAGCGTTCAAGATCGCGTGTTCAAGGGCTACACCAATTTGCACGCATCCTGCTAAATCGCAAATCTTCATCCCGGCACACATGCGCTGAGCAAGCTCCAACATGGGTGCAACCAGCGCAGCGTCGTTTTCGAGCAAGTATTCGAATTGACATAGCGTGGAGGAGTCAATAAGCCTTTTGAAGCTCGATTCCGAGCGAGTGAGTTCAAAGACATGTTCGATCGTACCAGGCAAGAGTTCGCTGCATCGCGCTTTGGGTACGTAGCCAGCGGCACCACGTCGCAATGCCAAAGATGCCAACTCTTCGCTCCCTTTGCCTGTGACCAGAATCACAGGCACGTAGGGATAGTGTGCGCGGATTTTCTCGACCAATTGTAGGCCGTCCAACTTGGGCATTTGCATATCCGTTACAACCAGATCTGGAATCTTAACCTGCATCTTCGCAAATGCTATCGCACCATCTTCGGCCGTGTCGATTTCGAAATGCTCGTGTTGATTAAGAAGTCCCGTAAGTAAAATGCGGTCGGTTGCCGAATCATCAACCAGAAGTATGTTGAACATGTTGGGCTCTCGCATGCTAAAGTTTTGACCTACCTCGATTCTAAGCCTTTTGCGAAAGATTCGCTTGGACTCGCCATGAGTACAGCGGTTTTTTTGGGACACATGATTCTGTCCCCAGCTTTCTTGTCGTGGGCGACGCCGCTAGCGTCGGCTCGGATGCTGGCAGCATCCGCCACGGCGTGGACCAGAACCACCCAGGCACCCCTTTCTTCCCAAATTACCGTTCTCGGCTCATTGGCATTGCTTGGAATCCTGTTGGATTGCTATGAACCATTTTGAGAGATGTGTTTGGTTTTTAGGAATGCACTCATACGCGGCGAGATCGATGACTTAGATGGCAGTTTGGGCAGGGCAAAGCGGAAAACCGAATGATGCGTTAGGAGGTAAGGGCCTTTCGGCTTGCCTTCGTTGCTTCGTTTTTCTTTTTGTGGTTTGCTTGACGATGATCCATGCGGGCTGCGCGACTCAAAAATACGTGCAAGTTCGACAAAATCCGTTCAATCCGCTTACGGAATCTTTGAATCTGATGTCCCGGTCGGGGCCGCAAATTACTCCCCGCACGACAACTTTGCTTCGGCATTACGCGCTTCTGGATGTTTACAAGCGCGACCAGGAAGAGTGCCTCGTTCAATTGCAGGAGCTTGCGATGGACGAAAAAGGGGCCGAGAAAATCTATGCCATTTCCGAACTCGCCTACATCATTGGCAAGCAGGCCGAAAAGGCACACCACGAAGGCCAAGCACTAGACATGTATACCGTGGCCGTCAGCAATGCGTACTTGTATCTCTTTTGTCCTGAATTGGACGTTTCTCGAAATCCATACGATCCTCAGTTCCGCGGAGCTTGCGATCTTTACAACGCAGCCCTCGAGTCCACTTTGAGTATGGTCAGCAAGCAAGGAAAACTGAGGCCAGGCAATAGCTACAGGATCACAACTTCGAAGAAAGACTACGACGTTCAAGTTGTATCCAGAGGCAAGTGGCATGATGATGACTTCGACGAATTGAAGTTTTGTAGCGAACTCAAGGTCAATGTACTGCAGACGGCCAACGTCAATTACGGTGTCGGTGTGCCCATGATTGCAGTCCGAAAGTCGCACGCCAACGAGAGTCCTATCGAGAAGTTCTATCCAGAGGGACTGTCCTTTCCTGTGACTGCTCTGCTTCGCGTAACGTCTCCGACCGTGCATACTTCGCGAGACGCCCAACATCGTCACCCGTGTGTCCTGGAATTGCACGATCCGTTGGAATCGACCGACATTGAATTGAATGCACGCAAAGTTCCCTTGCAGTCAGACTTGAGCACCCCGCTCGCCTTCTTTTTGGACAACCCAAAATTTCGCGAGCAGACCGACAGTACGTTGGGTCTTCGGGACCCGCACAGATCGGAGAAGCTGCGAGGTATCTACATGCTCGAACCGTACGATCCCAATCGCATTCCGGTAGTCATGGTTCATGGTCTTTGGTCTAGTCCGCTGACGTGGATGCCCATGTTCAATGATCTAAGGTCTTTTCAGGAACTCCGCCGCAACTATCAATTCTGGTTCTATCAGTATCCAACCGGACAACCGTTTTGGATCAGCGCAACGCAAATGCGGAGCGATCTATTCGAGTTGCGACGAACGCTTGATCCGAATGCCACCCATCCCGTTTTAGACCAAATGGTCTTGGTCGGACACAGCATGGGAGGACTTGTTTCGCGTTTGCAGACACTTGAGAGTGGCGAAGAGTTTTGGCGAATCCTTAGCGATGAGCCGTTTGAGAAAGTCAAAGGGGAGGAAACGGAACGACAGCGACTGGCCGCGGCTCTCTTCTTTCACCCTAACAACTCGATCAAACGGGTTGTTACCATCGGGACGCCGCATCGTGGAAGCAATTATTCGAACGATTACACCCGCTGGGTTGGACGAAAACTGATCAAACTGCCCAGCAGCATTACGGACATCGGCAATTCGCTCATTCGCCAAAATCCAAACCTATTTCGCAACACCGAGCTGGTTACGACATCGACGAGTATCGATTCGCTCAGTCCAGAATCGCCGATTTTCCCAACCATGCTCCGAGCCCGACGAGCACCTTGGGTCAAGTACCATAATATCGTCGGAGTTGTCCACAAATCCAATTGGTTTGGTGGTGAAGCTGAGCTGAGCGACGGAGTCGTTGAGGTGGAGAGCGCTCACATGGACGACGTAGCAAGCGAGATCATGGTGGAAGCAAAACATCAGGACATACATACTAAGCCAAGGGCGATTCTGGAAGTTCGAAGCATTTTGGTTGAGCACCTACGAGAGGTTTGCAACCAACCAGCCTTAGCCGGCATCCTAGAGGTTCCAAATCACTGGTATGATAGAAACCCACATAAAAGGGATACTGCGAAACAGCAAATTGCCGCCACGTCCATCTTCCCATCCGAAGTCGACGAGCCAGTAGGCAATCCTCAAGAACCGATTCAAACAGCAGCGGCGTTTGCTCCATTGCCCTTTCCTGCCAAGCCAGCCAACAGATTGCGTCTACCACCCATCTACAGCATCAAACGTTAGCCGTTGACTCGTTATGCCTCCATTGCGACAAGGCGTTCGAAACCTCCTCATAGGCTTGGTTCGATTCTATCAGCGCGGTATCAGTCCGCTTCTGGGCAGCAATTGTCGTTTTTCGCCGACTTGCTCTCAGTACACCATTGAAGCGATCGAAAAGTACGGTGCCATTCGAGGACTATGGAAAGGAATGAAACGTATCGCACGCTGTCACCCTTTCTCGCCAGGTGGTTACGACCCACCTTAATCACGCATCGTCCTTGCGCTTCTTCCATGTAAGTTTGGGGGTAGCGGAACTCGCCAAGAGTTTCGGACCTAAAACCAAAGTCTGGCGACTTCGGCTACGTGCAGTCCGAATCGGATGCCCATTCGTCAGTCTACGAATTTGCTCGGCGCCGCAGGACGTCCAAAATAGTACCCTTGGGCCATCGTAAAGCCGAGTTCGAGACAGACTTTCGCTTCGGCTTCGTTTTCGATCCCTTCGGCCAGGGGAACCACCCCCAAGTCTAGAACGATACTCACTAAAGAACCGAGAACTTTGATCCGTTCCGGCGGGGCTTTGTCGATATCGCGAATCAAACCCATATCAAACTTGAGTACATCTGGAGCCGCATTGCAGAGCTCTGCTAATCGGTTTTGCCCCGCCCCGAAGTCATCGTACGCAATCTGAATATCAAGGTCGCGCAACCGGTTCTTTAGCTCAAACATCTCGTCCGCACTCGTGACGGCAGACTCGTGGATTTCCAAAGTGATCGGCAATTCCGCCGTCATGTTCCGGACCTGAGCCAAAGATTCTAGCAACCCAGGTTTGCCCAACTCCATCGGATGCGTATTGACATAGATTCGCGACGCGCCTGGCATCGTCATCCCCTCGCGAATTCCTTCCCATCTCAACATTTGGCTCAATTCCACCTCCAAATTGAGCTTCGTTGCCGCGCCAAAGAGAGCGGCGCTCGATTCAAGACCAAACATGCGGCTTCTCGCCAAAACCTCATAACCATTAATGTCA